>JAGBDG010000116.1 GCA_017937625.1 Muribaculaceae bacterium
ACTTTGAGGGGGTAGTGGCAGAAATGCTGTGGGAGTTCGAATCTCCTCTCGGACACAAGACAATCCGCGAACGTCGAAAGATTTTCGCGGATTTCTTTTTATCCTTTCGTCAGGTACCCCATAATGGAACAGTCTTCAACTACAAAAGGACGCTTCGCGCCGTCACCTTCGGGAAGAATGCATTTAGGCAATGTGTTCACGGCATTCGTGTCGTGGCTCTCGGCGCGTTCCTCCGGCAGAAAATGGGTTCTGCGCATCGAAGACCTCGACCCGCAGCGCTCGAAGAAAGAATTTGCCCGGCTGATAGAAGACGATCTCCTGTGGCTCGGGCTGACATGGGACGAAGGCGGACTCGACGACAAAGGTTCATCCGCGCCGTATAGCCAGAGCCTGCGGCATGACATATACGAAAGGTATTTCAAGACTCTTGAAGAACAGCGGCTGCTCTACCCCTGCACATGCCGCCGCGCCGACATACTTGCCACTCAGGCACCGCATCAGTCGGACGGTCGCGTGATATACGCCGGCACATGCCGACCGTGCCCTGCTCCTCCCTTTCCTCCATTGGCAGATATGCCGCAGACTGTACGCCTCTATGTACCTGACGAGACAATCAGCTTCACTGACAAAGTCTACGGCGAACAGCATTCGAATCTGCGCGAAGACTGCGGTGACTTTATTCTGCGCCGCGCCGATGGAGCATGGGCATACCAGCTCGCAGTCGTAGTTGACGACGGACTAATGGGTATCACGGAAGTAGTGCGCGGCAATGACCTCCTGCTTTCAACAGCGCAGCAGCTCTATCTCTATCGTCTTCTCGAGCTTCCCGCTCCTCAGTTCGCCCATTTGCCTCTTATTTGCAATGCCGAAGGGCGCCGCCTCTCCAAGCGCGACAGCTCGGCAAGCATGGAGGAAATACGCAAGACACATACCCCCGAGCAAGTCATAGGCAAACTCGCCGCCCTCGCCGGCATTATCCCCCGCCCCGAGCCCTGCCACCCCTCCGACCTTATAAACCTATTCAGTTGGGATAAAATACCTAAAGCACCTTCAATAATAATCTAAAAAGAGGGACGCGCCACCACGGCGCGCCCCTCTCTCATTTTTCTATTCGGATTATTACTCTTCTGTATTCTTTTCGGCGTATTCCTTGAGAAGTTTCTCCTGAACGTCGCCCGGCACGAGCTCGTAGGAAGCAAACTTCATGGTGAACGACGAACGACCGCCCGTGATGGAGCTGAGAGCTGTCGAATAGCTCGACATTTCCTTGAGAGGAACTTTGGCGGTAATCTTCTCGAGACCGTTCTCGCTCGACATGCCCATGATGATTGCGCGGCGTCCCTGAAGATCGCTCATCACGTCACCCATGACATCGGCGGGAACAAGAACCTCTACGTCATATACAGGCTCGAGAACCTTCGGGTTAGCCTCGCGGAATGCCTGGCTGAACGCGTTGCGTCCTGCAAGACGGAAGGAGATTTCGTTGGAGTCTACCGGGTGCATCTTGCCGTCGTAGATGCAGACACGTACGTCGCGGGCGTATGAGCCGGTGAGCGGTCCCTGCTCCATGCGGTCCATAAGACCCTTGACGATAGCGGGAATGAATCGCGCGTCGATAGCGCCGCCGACGATACAGTTGCAGACGACGAGCTTGCCGCCCCATGCCAGAGGAATTTCCTGAGTGTCGCGTACGCTCATCTTGAACTCCTGGTTGCCGAACTTATAGGTATCGGGAGCTGCCATACCTTCTGTGTATGGCTCGATGATAAGATGCACTTCGCCGAACTGACCCGCGCCGCCCGACTGTTTCTTATGACGGTAGTCGGCACGCGATGCGCGTGTGATGGTCTCGCGATATGGAATCTTGGGTTCGTCAAAGACAACAGGAAGTTTGTCGTTGTTCTCGATACGCCATTTGAGTGTACGGAGGTGGAATTCGCCCTGACCTGAAACGATGGTCTGCTTGAGTTCCTTCGACTGTTCGATAATCCATGTCGGATCTTCTTCGTGCATACGTGTGAGGATGCCACTGAGTTTCTCGGCGTCGCTCTCGGTAACGGGGCGGATAGCACGCTGATACTTGGGAGCGGGATATTTGATGAAGTCGAAAGCATAGTCGCAGCCCTTTTCGTTGAGGGTATTGCCTGTACGGACATCCTTCAGTTTCACAGATGCGCCGATGTCGCCTGCCTTAAGCTCGTCGACGGCGGTACGAATCTGACCACATACGCAGAACAGCTGAGCGAAACGCTCCCTGCCGCCGCGGGTAATGTTCTCGAGATCCGCGCCTGCCTTGAGAGTGCCGGACATAACCTTGAAATAGCTGACTTCACCGATATGGGGTTCAACCGTGGTCTTGAACACATAAATGCTGAGAGGTCCGTCCGAGTCGGGCTTGATTTCGTCGCCTGCAGTGTCAACCGGAGCGGGCATATCGTCGACGAAAGGAACGACATTGCCGAGGAATTCCATCATGCGGCGGACGCCCATGTCCTTCTCCGCACTGACACAGAACAGAGGATAGATGGAGCGGTCGATAAGACCTTTGCGGATGCCGAGACGGAGCTCGTCCTCGGTAAGATGCTCTTCCTCGAAGAATTTTTCCATCAGAGACTCGTCGTTTTCGGCAGCAGCCTCTACAAGGGCGCGATGGTATTCTTTCGCACGAGCCATTTCTTCATCGGGAATGTCTTCAATCACGGGTGTGCCGCCTTCGGGACCCCATGAATATTTCTTCATCAGCAAGACGTCGATCATCGAGTTGAACGACGGACCGCTGGCAAGAGGATACTGAACCGGAACGACCTTCGGACCGAACACCTCGCGCATCTGCTCGAGTACGTTTTCGTAGTCGGCTTTCTCGCCGTCGAGCTGGTTCATTGCGAAGATGACAGGCTTGTTCAGGGAGCTGCAGGTACGGAAAATGTTGCGTGTTCCGACCTCGACGCCATACTGTGCGTTAACGAGAATAACGCCTGTATCGGTGACGTTGAGCGCGGTGATGGCGCTGCCCACAAAGTCGTCGGCGCCCGGACAGTCGATGACGTTGAGTTTCTTATTGAGGAACTCGGCATAGAAGACTGTCGAGAACACCGAGTAGCCGTATTCTTTTTCTACGGGGAAATAGTCGGTCACCGTATTCTGTGCAGTGACTGTTCCGCGACGTTTTATAACACCACACTCATAGAGCATAGCTTCTGCGAGTGTGGTTTTACCGGAGCCTTTGCCACCGAGCAAGGCTATGTTTTTGATTTCTTTGGTTTGGTAGGTTTTCATGCTATCGGGTTTAGAGATGTTTCAAATGCTGAAACCGCCTTAAAACACTGGTTGCGATTTCGGGACGCAATTTATGAATTTTTTTCGGTGAATCGTACTATGAAAAATATGTTTGACAACATAAAGTCAATTTTTTGTCGACATGACCGAACTCCGACACGGGTGTTAAACATATTTATGACACAATAATTAGGGCAATCGGGCGATTTTCACTAATTTTGGCATTCAATTTGCAGACCGTAGAGCAAAAGCAAAGTAAAAAACGAATGGACAATTCCAAAGACAATAAGAAGCAACACGACACAGAGGCAAAAGACGTAAGTTTCCAGCGCATCGAAATCGACCTTGGCAAGTTTGTTAAAGAACCGGACGTGACGGCTCTGCCTATCCTCGCCACGCGCAATCTGGTAATGTTCCCCGGCGTTACTGTCACCTTCGAACTGGGACGCCCCTCGTCGCTCGAGCTTGCGACAGCGGCTCATGCCGATGCTTTCCCCATAGGCATACTCTGCCAGATAAATCCCGACGAAAACGAGCCCTCGCTCACCACGGGTCTCTATAAATACGGTGTCATTGCCGATGTCATCGGACTTTTCGACCGTCCTGACGGCGTCAAGTGCGCCCTTGTCCGCAGCCGCGGACGTTTCCGAGTACTCGGAAAATCGCTGGCGCCTTCCGAAGGAGTATGCGCCCGCGTCAAACTCCTTGAGGATACCGTGCCCGAACATGACCCGGAGTTCTAGACAATGTGCGCCGAAATCCGCAAGACGGCATCCGAATCTATCGGCAAAGACCCATCCGGCGATATTAAAAACGCGATAGACCAGATCGGCGATGACGAGACGCTCATAAACTTCCTCTGCACCAACGCGCCTTTCGACATTTCCGAAAAAGTCACCCTTCTCAGCAAGAGCAAGATGACCGACCGCGCGCTCGGGCTCCTATCGCAGCTCTACGTCATCGAGGAGCGGCTGAACCTGACGCAGGAAATCATGAAACGCGCCAAGCACAGCATGGACGAGAACCAGAAGAACGCTTTCCTGCAGCAGCAGATGGACGCCATCCGCGACACACTATACGGAGATACGGCTGACGATGCCGACGAGCTTCTTGAAGCCGGCGAAAAGGCACACATGCCGAAAGACGTATGGAAAGTCTTTCAGAAAGAAGTGGAGAAGCTTCGGCGCTACAACCCTTCGTCTCCCGACTATTCCGTCCAGTACTCGTATCTCGACACTCTCGTCCATATCCCCTGGAAACCGGGCAAGGACCGACACACTACTTTCGCAGACGCACGCACAGAGCTTGAGAGCGACCACTACGGTCTTGAGAAAGTCAAGGAACGCATTCTCGAACAGCTCGCCCTCATCATGCACAATCCGAAAGGTCAGGCTCCGATAATCTGCCTCGTCGGTCCTCCGGGTGTGGGCAAGACTTCAATAGGAAAATCGGTTGCCGCCGCTCTCGGCAGAAAGTACGAGCGTGTGTCGCTCGGCGGTCTGCACGACGAGGCTGAGATACGCGGTCACAGGCGAACATATATTGGTGCCATGCCAGGCAGAATAATCGACGCCATGAAGCGTGTGCAGGTCAACAACCCCGTGCTCATGCTCGATGAAATCGACAAAATCGGCGCGGACTACAAAGGCGACCCCTCGGCAGCCCTCCTCGAAGTGCTCGATCCGGAGCAGAACTGCCATTTCCACGACAACTATATCGACGTAGACTACGACCTGTCGAATGTTCTGTTCATCGCCACAGCCAACACGCTCTCGACCATAGCCCGCCCCCTTCTCGACCGTATGGAGATTATCGAGATTCCCGGATACGTCGTAGAGGAGAAACGCGAGATTGCCAAACGCCATCTCATACCTCGCATCTGCGAGCATAATCTTATAAAGACCGAGGATTTCAAAATATCCGACGAAGCTCTTGACGAGATAATCTGCAACTACACCTCAGAAAGCGGTGTCCGCGGACTCGAAAAGAAAATCACGGCACTTGTGCGCAAATGCGTTCTTGCCAAGATGAACGGCGATAAATTCCCCGATGTCATAATGCCCGAGCACCTGTATTCCCTGCTCGGACTCGCGCCCCATATACACGACCGCTATGAAGGCAACGAGTTCGCAGGTGCTGTGACCGGTCTTGCCTGGACAGAGGTAGGCGGCGAGGTTCTTCTTGCCGAATCATCACTGAATCCCTCGAAAACACCTACTCTGACACTGACCGGCAAACTCGGCGACGTGATGAAGGAATCCGCCACTATAGCGTTCCAGTGGGTACGTGCCCATGCCGCAGAACTCGGAATACGTCAGGAGCTTTTCGAGCGCTACTCCCTCCATATCCATTTCCCCGAAGGCGCCGTCCCGAAAGACGGTCCGTCTGCAGGCATTACAATCGTCACATCCATCGTCAGCACATTCCTGCAGCGCCGTGTGGCTCCGCGGATTGCCATGACTGGCGAGATGACGCTGCGCGGCAAGGTTCTGCCCGTAGGAGGCATCCGCGAGAAAATACTCGCGGCTAAACGAGCCCGCATTACCGACATAATAATAAGTGAGGCAAACAGACGCGACATCGAGGATATTCCTGCGAACTACGTCGAGGGAATCACTTTCCACTACGTCGAGAATGTCCGCCAGGTCATCGACATAGCGATAACGGACGAAACCGTAATCAATCCTCTGAATCTTGAATAAGTCATATTTTTAATGTAATTTTGCGGCGACAAAAGAGAGAGTGAGATGAACAAAATCATTAGCAAGGAACATTTCTCGGCAAATGTTGTAAAACTCGTAGTCGAGG
>JAGBDG010000117.1 GCA_017937625.1 Muribaculaceae bacterium
TGTCGTGCTCGGTCGGGGCGATGCCGTGCAGTTCCGACCATTCAGTGGGGCGGTATCCTGTGCGGTAAGCGCCGAGAGGAGCGAATATTTCGTCATGCACATAGCAGTCGTGCGCTTTGCCGGTAAGCCGTTGCTCGATGTTCATAAGCAGGCAGAAATTGAGGCACGAATAAGTGTACTCCTTGTTCTTGCGCAGGGGGATGTCGTAAATGCGCCGCATGATGGTGTCGTATGCCGCCTGACCGGTGAAGATGCCTTTTGCTGCCTCGACAGGAAACTCGTCGGTGCGCACACGCGACGTTATGTCCTTGCGGAGCTTTGCCGTGTTGTTGCCATAGACGTTTTTCTGCACCTTGATGCGGTGGCGAGCGTCGGGACGCCGGGTCGTCAGTTTTCCCGTGTACGTCAGCGTGTCGAACATGACATTGAACATATTGAGTGCCGGCGGCATTCCTGACTCATGGTATAGAAGTTCTCTTACAGTTATCTCCTTCTTGGCGGAATCGGCGATTTCGGGTATAAGTCTGCCGATTTTTTCGTCGAGTCTGATCTTTCCCGTGTCGTATGCCTTCATGATACCCGGAAGGGTACCGAGAGCCTTCGATACCGAAGCGAGGTCGTAGACCGTCCGCATGTCAGTCGGTGTGCCGTGAGCCGTCAGCTTGCCGTATGCCTTGTCGAAGACGATATTGCCGTTGCGTGCCACGAGCACCTGACATCCGGGGAACGCGCCTGTCCTGAGTCCTTCGTTGACAAGAGCGTCGATGCTGTCGGGGAGCCACGGTGCCATGCTCTCGGCTACGGGCGACGTGAAGCCGAGTCTCGTCTTGGGCAGGTTGTATCCGGTGCCGGCGGGGGCGATGCCCTCAAGGCTGACGGGAAGGCGACCGTCCACCTTTATGCCTCCGAAAAGAGCCTCGGCGGCGCTCACACGTTCTTCCGGTATGTCCTCGTAGGCGAGAACCACGGCATCCATCTCCGCGACGGACGCGGCGAATTTCTGCATTTTGTAGGGGTCCATGACGAAGACGCCCACGAGAGGGCGCGACGTTTTGGCGAGCTGTGCCATGGCGGAGCGACAGGCGGCATTGTCGTTGTAGGCGGCGGCGATGACGACGTCGGCGTCATTGATTTTGCGGAGAGTCGCCGCGGAAAATGGCTCGCCCATGGTGAAATGCTCGCTGACGTCGGCATAGTGGCGGCACGTGCGCATGAAATCGTTGTCTTTCTTCGCACCGATATTGACTACGGCAATCTTTTTCCCGGCAAGCCCTCCGATCGGGAGGATGTTACCGTTGTTACGGATAACAGTCACAGAAGCTGCCGCAAGCTTTTTGACGAGCGCCTTCGCTTGCGGGCTGTTGATTTCTGCCTTAAGTCGGGCGTTATTCAGTGATATGGTGTCGTTGGAGTGGAGAAGGTATTTGTATTTGAGAACACGCTTGCACCGGTCGGCTATAAGTTTCTCGTCGATGCTCCCGTTCTCCAGCGCGCGGCAGACAGAATTGATTGTGGCATTGGCGTCGGAGGGGTAGAGCAGGACATCGGCTCCAGCCTTCAGGGCGGCGACAGCCTGACTCTGACCATCGACCTTCGCGCCCTGCATGCCCAGACCGTCGGTATATACAAGCCCCTCGAAACCGAGCTCTCCGCGCAGAACGCCCTCGGTAA
>JAGBDG010000118.1 GCA_017937625.1 Muribaculaceae bacterium
GCGGCACTCGCGATTACCGCTTATCTTCGGTGCAAATATAATTTGGTTTATGTTGTAAACCAAATTATAATTCAAACTTTAACACTGTTTAACCTTAACGTATGAGTGATTCGCCGTACTGCTTGGCAGCTATCTGCTTGATTTTACATCCATTTCAAATGCTTAGGAGTAGTGCACATAAGGACGCAATTCTTTCCTCTGTCTGATAATCTTCATTTCGACTGATGTTTTGCCAAGTCTGTCATACGCCTGACAAACTCTGTCTTTGCTTCCGTGTAGCCGTCACGGTCATTTTTGTATTTAGGAAGCAGTGACAGTTTCAATATCTCATATTCTTTAGCTGCTTCCGGATGAGCTATCAGATAATCGCGGAAACGTATCTCATCATTGTCACCGGCTCTGTGAAAATGGATATGAAATACTTTATCTGCATAGCCCTTAGGTGTATAACCTTTATTGAAACTCATGCGGGTATCGGAAACCGACATACAGATATATCCGGACTTTTCCATCTTTTCATGAACCCGTTGCCAATCGTTATCGGGCGCTATTTCGACAAGTATATCAATAATCGGCTTCGCTTGAATAGTCGGAATTGCCGTGCTGCCGATATGATTGATAACCGGACTGTAATCTTTGAGTAATGCTGATAGCTCCCGCATTTCTTCATTCGCCCATTCTGCCCAATCAGTGTTATGTGACTCAAGCACTATCGGGAAAAGTTGCCATAGTTCTGCCAGAGTCATATCCTTAAGATTCCGTTGTATCATGGTAATCGTTCCATCTCAATGCAGTTCCACGTTTCGCCAAGACATTCGTAACTCTCGGTTTCAGGTCGTGATACTCGATGAAAACCGGCGGCTTCATAGCAGTGGACAGCAGACGGATTATTCTCAAAGACACCGAGCGACACTTTCGTGGCTCCAAGCGTTTCAAAGGCATATTTGACTGCCATTGAGACAAGAGCTTTGCCTAATCCACGACCACGTTTTGAATCATCGACAATAACGAATCCCAATCGTTGCTCCGTCGGATCATCCGCCGGAGTGCGCAATGTGATGTACCCGACAATATCATCACCCTCTGTCATAGTCAGTGCGCGTGAGCGTTGTCCGTCAATATTCCTCTCGTAATATGTATTCATATCTTCGGGCGTGACGGGATAATGTTCATATCTGTCGGCGCACCATTGGCGCATAAGATACTCGCTTTTGAGCCACAATGTAATCACAGCAGCATCTGAAGGCTGATATGGACGTAATGTCAGGTTCATGGTTTGTAGTTGCGTTTAATCTCGTCGATTGACTTGCCGCCGATACCGAAGTTTTCGTCCGGCAGCTCCTTGATTGTTACGGTGAAGAACTGCTCCGGGATATGCATTATTTCGGCTGCTGTTACTGTCAACCGCGCGATTAGCTCTTTCTTCTGTTCAGCGGTCAGCTTGCCGCTCTCTATTGATATATAAGGCATCGTAGTCGTTTTTTGTCATTATATAGAAATGTTCGGCGCAGGGGTCGATGAGTGGCTTGTATGGTGAAAATAATCAGTACAATCCACCTACAAAGATATAAAATATTTAGGATTAGATTGTTTGACAGCGATGAATTAAACCCATACGTGCCGTTGTGTTGTCTTGTAATCTGTTCACAGTCAGCTATCAATAATTTGCTTATTTGTGATAAAAAGGGATTAAAAGGGAGCGTTTTTTGTATTTTGTAATAGCTACATTTATCATGATGCTGTATGTTTTGATTATCTTCGCTATGCATTTGCATCAAAAGGAACAGTTATACCCAAAAGTATATTAACTCAATTTAACAAAGTGAGTTTTATCAAAATAATAAATCAAAATTCATCAAAATCAGAAAAATAGTTTGGCGGACTCGGACAAAACCACTAATTTAGCAGTCAGTTATGAAAGAGATGAAATACCTGAGTAGAATTGCCGACAAGACCCTTGATCTGAGACTTGAAGCTTTTGGAGCTGTGCAGATTGCCGGTCCTAAATGGTGTGGCAAGACGACTACTGCTGAACGTCGGGCGGCAAGCGTCATAAAGATGCAGGATCCGGACAGACGAGAGGGCTATCTTGCCACTTCCAGAACAAAGCCTTCGCTGCTGCTTAAAGGCGAAACACCACGCCTCATTGATGAATGGCAGGTTGCCCCGGTTATATGGGATGCAGTGCGTCATGCCGTAGATGAACGTAGAGAGAAAGGACAGTTTATTCTGACCGGATCTACCGTAATTGACGATGATGAGATAATGCATACCGGCACCGGTCGCATTACCAGAATGGCAATGTATCCGATGAGTCTGTTTGAATCTCTTGAGTCGAATGGTTCTATTTCGTTGCGTCGTCTATTTGACGAGCCTGATTATGATATTGACGGAGAGATGGCACAACTCTCGATTGAGCAGTTAATATTTGCCGCCTGCCGTGGCGGATGGCCGGCTTCGCTTGATGAAATGAGCGCAAAGGCGAAATTGCTCATCGCGAAGGATTATGTTGACGAAATCTGCGATAAGGACATTTCAAGAGTGGATAAGACGCGTAGAAATCCAATATTGGCTCGACTTATTCTTCGTTCTTATGCCCGGAATATCTGTACTTTGGCGAAGAAAACTTCAATGGTTGCAGATGTTGCGGAGGAGATGGAAAGAATCTCTATGCCAACGTTTGATGATTATGTTAGTGCGTTGGAGAAACTGTTTGTCATAGACGACATAGAGGCATGGTCGCCGGCCATTCGTTCAAAGACGGTAATTCGCACAGGGAAGAAGCGTTGTTTCGTGGACCCTTCTATCGCCGTTGCTTCATTGGGTGCGTCTCCTGAGAGTCTTGAACTTGACCTTAAAACATTCGGATTTATTTTTGAGTGTCTCTGCATTCGAGACCTGCGGGTCTATTCGCAAGCATTGGGTGGAAGGTTGTCATATTATCATGATCGCTTTGGCTTGGAGGCTGATGCTGTTTTACACCTTGATGACGGACGATACGCACTTATCGAATGTAAACTCGGCAGTCGGGAAATTGAGGACGGCGCAAAACACCTCCTTGAAATCAAACGCCTTGTAGTAGAGAAGAACAAAACTGAGAAGCAAATCAGGCTCCGCGAACCAGATTTACTGATTGTCCTTACTGGTGGAGAAATGGCATATACCCGCGATGACGGAGTGAAAGTAATCCCAGTCGGCTGTCTGAAAGATTAGTGTACAATTTATCTGTTTTGATGTACATTTCGATTGGTCTGATCAAATTATATTGAGGGATTTATGGCAGGGAGCACGGAGTGGATATCTGCGTATTCTCCTTTTATCGGCAGCGCATCAATTCAAGATGAAGGCTTCACTCATGGAACCAATCTTACGGATGTCATCGGTAATGTCGCTTCGCTCCGCGAAGAATTCGAATTGTGTTTGAGCCAAAATCCCGAACTGACCTTTGCAATACATTTGAATCAAATGGGACGGTTATTTCGCGAGATTATGTTTAAATACACTCGTACAACTGACAAACATGTATTTCACTATAATATTTGACGAATATGGAATCTCATAAATGGACCGATAATAAATCAGATTATGCCCCGGTGTGTTTCAAAGTCATTGGAATTGGTTCTGACATGACAGACATAATCAGGGCGGCGAAAAAGTATGGTTATAACGGTGTCGATTTTTTAATTGCAGAATCGCCTGCGGATTGCATACCGACAGACAACGACAAAATGGCTATTATTGTTGCAAGCGAAAATTATACAACGGCAAATGATGTAGCCAGGAATTATCATGACGCAGGAATTCTTACTATAGGTCTGGTCTGTAATGCGGATCCAAAGTGCTACAATTGTATTGCAAAAGGTGTTTCTAATAAGGACGTTCCAGACATTATAAAATCTCTGCTCCTTCCGATTGTTACTGATGGGTATTTCACATTCGATTTCTTCAATCTTCGGACTATCTTTCAAGACGATTGTTTCTTCAAGATATTATATGTTGAGAGAGCGGATGTCAGACAAGCCGTAGCGGGCATAAAAGAAGCGATGAAGAAATATGAAATGAGCGTTGTGGAACACATTTCGGTACACTTGTTCTTTAATCGAAAGAAAGAGAATTCCACAAATCTAAAAGAAATATCAGAAATGTTCACAATACAACAAGTACTGCCAGAATCAGTAAAAATAATTACATCAATTAATATCGATGATACGTTGCCTGAGGATAGAGTAAGGTTAACAACAATAATATCAGGAAAGCATCTATAATGAAATATGGTTTTCTAATACAACTGCCTGATTATTCTGCGTTGTATTAGAAGTATAGCTTAGACTGTCCGCATAATGGACTACATGACATAAAACACATAATTGTCAGAGAGAGAATAAGGCATCGTAGTCGTTTTTGGTCATTATATAGAAATGTTCGGCGCGGAGGTCGCCGAGTGGCTTGTATGGTGATGGCAGAACAGCAGCCCGGTTTCGTCATCGCGCCATTGCTTAGCACAAGTCGGTATGTCTCAATGGCTATTTCTTAATTGTCTGGCATCCTCGCCGCGTCATCTCATCGGCATACGCGTCCTCGCCATGCTCGCGGATATAGCGGATGCATGCCGGTCGATCGGAACGGAAAATGAAGGCGAATACTTTTCCTATGAGATTCGAATATGTCCTGCAGTCTTCAACATTCTTCTGACAATCGGCGCAAGTGTGGAAACCGTTGCCTATGACGCAACTCCTGATTTTGCACCATGCCGCCTTCTCGTTCAGGCCGCAACCGGGACATTTGTCCATGAGATACTTGCGGCATGCTCCACAATAGAGCCCGCACACAGCAATCATCGCCTTGTCTGCCTTTATATTCTTCATAACCGTCAGTTTCCGACCCGTCATCCGACCGAGTCATGATTCAGCGCAAAGATACAAAATTTTCAGAACTTATATTATCTGACAGAGCAGAGTAGAGTGCTGCATATCTTAAACCGACCGACTGCGCACAAGCACAGACGGCGGGACCGTATTCTTTTATAGTTTGACTACCAAGGAACCGGCGATATCTTTCGCCGCTTTGTCGCCTTGTATCGCGTATAGTTCTTTTTGGAGCAAGTCAAGGAAGCGCGCGGCATGCGCACCGTCCATCTGCGTGTGATGGAACTGAAAGGATACGGTCAGATAAGTTCTGAACCAATTCCGGCGGCAGCGTCCCCATATCATAAACGGATTGTTGAAGACGCCGCTGTACATTCCGACGGCTCCGTCTATATCATATTGAGCCAAAGCCGAAGTTCCGATTACCATGCTGTCGGCGATGTCGTGATTTTCGCAGGTCTCGGCTACCTGCCGCGTCAACCGTAGATAGTCGGCATTGAATTGAAGCAAATCGGCGGAGTAGGGTATGTCGCAGGAGCTTAGCTCGTTCCGGCAGTTTGCCACAATGGTGTTTACTGCTATCGAATCGTAGCGCATCAGCCTGTCGCCGACGGGCAGCATGTAGAACTCCTTGATCTGCGAGGCGGCATTACCGATGCACCAGCACATCAGCATATTGAATTTCAGTCCGCGGCTGCGACTGATGCGCCTGAGTCGTGAAACGTCGAGGGTCTTTATCAAAGTCACCATCGGCATAGGTGCCTTCATCCACATTTCGAATGCGTAGGCGCGCGTAGTCTTTTCGGGATTCACTTCCTGCATCATGTTTTTTGATGCAAAGTTACACCGCCACAATGATTATAGATAGAAGAAAAGAGACATTATACCGGAACGGTATATAAATCGGAATAAGGTGTCTGGTATTCGACAAGCTGTCTGGGGGTAAGACCGCTGAACTGCCGGAATTCACGGATTAAATGCGACTGGTCGGAGTAGCCGGTGGCATAGGCGATGTCGGCGTAATCGCTGGATCCGAGCTGCATCATCCGCAACGCGCGCTGAAACCGGACTATGCGTCCGTATTCTTTCGGATTCATGCCGACATACTGCCGGAACAGTCGCTCAAACTGCTTTTTGCCGAGACAGGCAGTCGAGGCAAGGGTCTCGACCGATGCTGAAGCAGAGCGGAGCATTGCGGACAGTGAGGCTCCGATTCTGTCGATGTTAAGTGTATGTTTTATTCCTGACGCGAGCCATTGCTCTATGAGCGATATGGCGGTAGGAGTGTCGGAACACTCAAAAACTCTGTCGGCAAGCTCACTGAAGCTCCGGTTTTCAATGTCATATCCCGATATTTCCTGATTGTAGAACGCCGAGGGCGGAGTATGGATGAACATACTGATTGTGTGCGGATAGAACACGGCAACAATCATCTCCGTGTCGCCCACTGAGGATATGTGAGCGGGAAAATTGACTTGACCGCTGACTGTAAACCGCGACTGACTCGTGCCTGTTTCCGGAATATACAGAGGAGACTTACGATGAAAAATCATCTGCGGGCAACCGATGGGAAATGTAAGGACGCTGAAAGGCTGATCGGTTTCCAGCGCCCAATAGTAGCGCACATAAGGACGTAATTCTTTCCTCGGTCTGATGATTTTCATCTTTGACGCCGGTTCGGTTCTTTATTAAAGGCAATTCTATAGCTCAATGTGTGCAAATTCATGGTCAATCCAGAAAGTCGCCTCTTTGGCTGAGAATCTGAGCAAGATATAATTCGGATCTGCGGGTCCTCCGGGGAAATGGTTGATATACCAGTCCTGCCATTTTTCTTTACGGACTCTGTCATCATCAATGATTTCCACATAACCGCGCAGACAGACACTCGATCCATCTTTGTCGTAGCACAATCCTGCTTTCGGATTCTGTCTGAAATCAGAAACCTTGACAGAGTCGGCACCAGTTGCCATCCAGACAGTCCTGCAACCTTCCGTATCTCCCTTAGCCATCGGCACAGGACGCGGAAAACCATCGCTGTTTACCGATGCTATGGTTACGGCAGAACATTCTGCAAGAAGTGCCTCCGCTTTGCGTATTAAGTCAGAGTTCTGACTGGATTTCATTTCCATTGCCATTTTACTTTCAAAAAAATACCATGATTATTATTCACAAAAGTAACAAATATATCCATGTCAGCCAAAAAAGCCGGAGGAATTAATTCGTCTTCCATATACCCCTCCGCCTCGCGCTCAAATGAAAAAGCGCAATTCATTTCTGATTTCTCTTGATTCTTATTTCCGGTCCACTTCTGATTACCAACGGTACCGTCTCTACAGTGA
>JAGBDG010000119.1 GCA_017937625.1 Muribaculaceae bacterium
ACAAAATTAGTTAATCTCAGGGAGACTTCGGTCTCCTTTTTTTTGTATTGCTGTTGCACTCGTTGAAGAATTTATAGAAACTGTCCGCTCTTGGGGGCGGATTCGGCCGCCCCCGCCGCACAGGCATCCCCCACCGAGGAGAGAGAAATAACTTCTATATTGCGGTTTACATACTAAATCTGTGCGTTTCTATTTGGATTCTTCACGCCGAACGGCTACCGGCGATAGTTGCAGCAGGGGCAATCCACTCAGAGGATAGCCGCGCGGCGGATGTTTGCCAGCCGCTGCATGAAAGAAGGGTCTTTCCGGATTTTCCCTTTGTTGTAGGCAGTCTGAAGGTTTATCCAAAAATCGGCTTCGATTCCTAACGCAGCCTCAATCAGCATGGCATATTCCATTGTGAAATCACGCTTGCCGTTGATAAGCTCGTTGAGCAGCGACACTTTGATGCCGATTTCCGCCGCAAGTTTTGTCTGGGTAATGCCGCGGCACTCGAGTTCTTCCCTTAGCATTTCGCCGGGGTGGGTAGGCTCGAACGGAACTATATTGTTGGCAATCATCTCAGAAGAGACGCCCGGAAGTGTAATCATATCAGTCGTAATGATTTGAGAGTTCAACAATGCTGCAAATGGTAATCATCGGTTTCTCGCTGTCGATGGTGAGCGTGAATTCTATGAGGTATTCAAAGAAATGTGATTTATGTCGGTCAGTGAGAAACGGTGACTATTGTTTTCCGGACCTGCAGGTCGGGGTCGTTGCGGCGCGCCTTGCTGAGCCAGCGCTGGAATGTGCGGAAGTCGGCGACACGCGGCATAAGGTCGATTTCCTCGCCGTTAACGGTGACTGCTTTACCGTCGGCGCGCCGGTCGACAGCCTTGGTGAAGGGATTCGGCGAGAAGATGACGTATATCTGGTTGACATCCACATCCTTGCGCGCATTCATTTTCAGACGGCGCGTAAGAGTCCGGTACTGGGGTTCGGCGCTGTCGCGGTCGAAGAACACATATTCCTTGCCCGCCTTTACAGGATATGCGCCTTCGGTCATTCCGTCCATCGGCACGAGGCTCTGGAATGTCATCGCGTCGTTGTCGTCACCGAGGTATACGGCAAGATATCCGTCCACCGGCGAGAGGAAATAGACGTACATATAGTCGCCGACCTTGTAGGCATAGTTGCGGAGCGCGTTCTTCTCCTTGTCGGTGCCGTTGAAGAGCAGGCGCGAGTCAATGTCGATGCGGTTGTACGGAATCTCGCGGATGCGCCCTTTGAGAGTCACCTCGTAGATGGTCTCGTTGTCGCGCGGTGTCACTTTCCAGATGGTGTCGCCGAGGCTCTCGATCCATTCTCCGCGGATGTCGCTTTCGGCGACGGAGTAGAAATCGTCGCGCTGCGAGTCTCCGCCGCTCTGAACTACAGAGAGATTCGACATTGCCACCGACGTGCCGAACTCCCGTCCGATAGCGTCGGTCTGAGCCATGTTGATAGCTTCCTGGCGAGCTTGATAGGGCGTCATGGAAAGCGGGGCGAAATAGGTGGCGTGGCAGGTGACGGTGCGTTCCTTCAGCCCTCCGGCAATGACTGTGCCGGAGGCGAGAAGAAACATTATAATGGCTGCTGAGGAACGTATCATGTCAGATGGTCAGACCGAAGCTGAGGAAGAAGTTGAGGTTGCCGTTGTTGTCGCCGCTGAAACTTTTGTAGTAACACCAATAAGAATCATTAGGACCGCCACTGGTATAGCCGTAATTGTCTTTCTCAAAGCAAGGACTTACATAAGTGACACCAGCGATGATGTTGATTTTCCGGTGGACATACATAAAGGCGATTTCGCCTGCAGCCGCCCATGAGCTTTCGGGATATATATGGAGATATGAATCTTCTGGGCGGTTGAAATTTTCAGCGCTATAAAAATCAAGATTATAGTTCACGCCTGCGCCTGCGCCTACGAGGATGTTGAAGTTCTGCGAGATGCGTTTGATGACACCTCCGGTCATAAGCGGCAGATGATTGAAATGACGGCTACTGCCATTGCTGCAGTAAATTTCCGGACCGGCGAAGCCCATTACGATTTTGAAATATCCGCCCCAGCTGCGGTATGCGCCGCCCATGACGCCAGCTTGGGGAATCATGCCGTCGACTGTCATCTCGCCTCCGAGAACTTTCGACGCACCGCCCACGAGGTTGACGAAACCGTGTGTGGTCTTGACGGGCTTGAGCGTGAAGATCACATTGGGCGAAGCTGTGGTGCTGAGTTTCTGGTCGCGCAGGCCGGTATAGGACGCCGTGAGCTTTTTCAGCGTGACCGGCACTTCTATGGAGTACGAGCCGTCGGCGTTGGTGTAGACGGTCTCGGCGCCGCCCTCGGCGCGTACTTCGGCACCGGAAAGCGGGTTGCCGTTCTTGTCGACTACCATGCCGGTGATGGTTCGTGTGGTTTGCATCTGCGCTCCGGCGCAGAATGTGCCGCAAAGAGCGGCGAAAACGAAGATAATGTTGCGTATCATAGCGATTGGTTTTTAAGATTAGTCATTTGTCAGTCGAGAAGAGTGCGTGTTTTCCATGTGTCTCCGAGAGTGGGAGATGCGTTGACAGTCGGCGTCTGATGTTTGTTCTTTTTGTCGTATGCCTTGTTGTCGACGTCGCGCAGGAGCGCGTCGGCAAGGTCGCCGAGTCGGATGGAGCCTTTGCTGTCCTGAAGGTTTTTCAGGAGATAGTAGGTGAAGAAACCGTGGTTCTGGTCGTCGTATGCCATGGCTGTCTGGTTGCCGGCTGTGGCGCTGAACACTACTGTGTTGCCTTTCGCGACTACGTCCTCGACCTCATACTCGACGAAGCGTTCGGCGAAGAGCATCTCGTTGCCGCGCGTGGCGCCGCTGAAACATGCGTCGAGAAAGACAGTCACGCTTTTCGCAGGCATCTCGTCGAGTTTCGCATACAGCTGTTCGAGCGAGAGACACGACTCGAAGTCGGTGCCGGAAGCATCGGTAGGCAGGAGGTAGGCGGTCCCGTGCGCCACGTCGGGGACACCGTGACCGGCATAGTAGACGATGATGTCGAGCTTGTCGGGGTTCATGCGCGTTTTTTCGTCGATGTAGCGCAAAGGCTCGCGAAGCTCCGAAAGGGTGGCGTCGTAGCGCTCGCGGATATTGTCGGCGGGCACTCCGAGCGTCTTGCGGCAGTACTCGGCGAAGGTGCTTCCGTCGTGTTTGGCGTATGCCACCTCGGAGAAATACTTGTAGTTTTCGTTTCCGAAGATGATGACGTAGGTGTCGGGACGGCGGATGTCGTTGACGGGAATGTTGATGTCGACATCGCTGTGTGTCTGCTGCTTCGCCGACGAGGCAATCTGCACGTTGGCGAGATTGAGTGTGGGCATGTACTCGGTGGCGGCGACGAGAGGCGTATCGTCGGTGACGGGCGCGGCGCTCAGGGCTGCGAGAGCCTCGTTGGATTTTGTGAGACCTTCGGCGTCGCCGGTCAGGCGGTAGCTCTGTGCGAGAGCGTGCGCCACGTTGGCGGCGTAAGGCGAGGAGTCGAGGATTTCCTGAAAGACAGGAATGGCGCGCTGAAGATATTCTTTCACCTGTGCCGAGCCTGTGCTGTCGGGCGACGCCGTAAGGTCCACTGCGGCGTTGTAGAGGTTGAAGGCATAGTGGCAGGCGTAGTCGAGGCTCTGCGGATTTGCCGCGCGTAGACCGGCGTAGATGTTTGCCGCTTTCTCGGGGCGTCCGGTGTTCTCGTACATCTTGCCCTTATATTCGATGAGTGTCGCGTGGTCGGGGCGCAGCGCTATAGCCTTGTCGAGAAATCCTTCCATCTTTTTGAAGTTGCCGCTTTTGAGACAGGACTCGATGCCTATGACAAGCATGTTCCAGTTCTGCGGGAACGCCTCGGCTCCCTGCGAGGCGATGTAGACGGCGTTGTCGTAGTTCCGCAGCTCGAAATAGCTGCGCGAGAGACCTTCGAAAGCCATCTCGCGCTTTGAGGTGTCGCCGCTCGACAGATATGCCTGGAAGTACCGTATGGCGCTCTGATAGTCGCCGCGGTTGTAGATGTTCGTTGCCGCGAGGTGGGCGAGAATAGGGTAGCCGAGTGTTTCCTGGAGGCGGTCGTCGCGCATGCCCGGAAGCAGCGAGAGGTCGACATAGTCGGCTGCGAAGCGGAGGACATTTTCCTGGTCGTTAAGTCCGGCGTAATGGTAGGCGGCACGCCGGAGCTGCGGGAAAACTTCCTTCAGCGATGCTTTCGCATGAGACCATTCCGACGAACCTTGTTCTGCGTTCCGCAGGATTTCTGTATATCCAAGGTATGCATGGCGTAGCGAGCGCCACGCGGTGTCGGCGGGATGCTCGACCGCCGACATGTTTTTGAAGCTGTCGAATTGCTTGTCGGCGTCGGTGTCGGCTCTGAGCGGAAGAAGGGCTGGCAGCGCGAGCGCGGCAAGGAGTATGAAGCGTGATTTCATGAAATGACGGTATTATGAAGATTGTGATGTTAATAGGGATCTACAAACAGTATGGTCACGTTTATGCGCCTGAACTGTCCGCCCCGCTCCTTGCTTACCTCAATATTGTAGTTGAGCGAGATGTCCATTCCGGCGAGCCCTTCAACCGACTTGAAAAGATGGTTTCTGACAGCCTGCGCGCGCATGAATGCGAGCTGACGGTTGTCGGTGATGCCCGTGGCGGGGGTGACGGTGACTGTCGTCAGCTCCCTGTCGATGACGCAAGGCTCGTCGCTGAACTCGCCGAAGGAGCCGTCGTAGGGAATAGGACGCGCGATGCGTGCGGCATCGGCGGTGCCGGTGATGTCTATGACGGCTTTTTTACCTTGACCGATATAAGTCGCGAGGTCTTCTTTGAATGCTTCGTCGACAATCTGCATGAGCGCGCGTGCCGCCGACGATTCTTCGATTTTGTATTTACCTGGGGCGAAGTCCTCGAAGTCGGAGTACTCAGGCTCTACTGTGTAGGTGAAGTCGACCCTGTAGTTATTGATGCGTTTTCCGGAAGCGTCGACGGCGGGAACGAGCTGCGAGCTTACGGCAATGGATGTGTGCTCGGAGATTGACGAGCTCTTCATCGCCTTGTCGACGACGTTCTCGCGTATTGTCTGGAGGCTCGCCGCCTCGCGGCTCTGCTGTTTCATGACTTCGAAGGGTACAAGCCCGGAGGCGTCGCCCTTGAGGAAGTCGAGGTTCTGGCGGTCGAGATTGTCGAAGCGGTATGTCTTGCCGGTCTTTTTGTTGTAGACTTCGGTGTAGATGATCTCGAATTTGTCATCGGCGGTAAGACCGTAGACGGAGTTGCGGAACTCGAGGTCGGCGGCGTCGAAAGACGCGAG
>JAGBDG010000120.1 GCA_017937625.1 Muribaculaceae bacterium
ACAACGCCTTTGTCCCTAACCTCGACAAGTGGTACAGCTATAGCGCGACCATCTGGCTGCCCAACAACCAGTGCAACCGCTCCTATGCTCTCGTGCGCTTCCCCGAAGGTATGACGGCAGAAAAGTTCCTTGAGGAGAATGTAGGTACATACCAGTATATCAATCAGGCAACCCAAAAGGAAATGACCGGCAACAAGGCATATCTCGTGAAGTACGAATGGATTCTCGACGGCGTGAACCTCTGCCCGACCGAGAAATTCACCCAATCGGCTCTCACCCCGTCGGTTGACGCCGGCTATGCCGCTATCTCCGACAAGAATGTCGATCCGGCACGCTTCGGCAAGAAGTTCGCCCGCAAGAGCGCGGGCAAATCGCTCGCCGGCAATGCCGTTCTTCAGGACACCAACGATTCCTCGGCGGACTTCGAGGTGGTTTCCGCAAAATAAACTGAGCAGCCTGCATGCTAAACCAAGCATATCGAAAAACAGCAGCGTTGTCTGTCGTTGTCGCGCTCTCCATGGGCGCGGCAGGACGGACAACGTCTCTTTTGTCTGATGTGCAGAGGCTCTCTCTGCCTGTAGAGGCTTCGCGTGTCGCCGCTTACGAGAGCAACCCCGCGCAGATGTTCTACCGCGACAGCGCAACAATATCCACATCGTCGGCAAGCGTCGACATCGAGCGTATGGACCGCCCCTTCATGGAGCAGCTCGGCGACGGACACACTCTGCTCAGCCTCCGCGCGGACTCTTACATGCGCCTGACGGGCAATAGCGTGGTGTGGGGCAGTGCGGCTTTCACTACCGGCAAGTACAACAACATCAAGTGGAGCGACTGCATCGACTATCTCCGCATCGCGCCCTACGTCCTCGGCGACGAGGCAGGCGGCGACCTGAGCATGCGCCGCTACACCTTCACCGGCGGCTACTCGCGCCGATACAGCTCGTGGAACTTCGGTATCGACGCCGACTATCGCGCCGAGATAGCCTACCGCAACCGTGACCCGCGCGTCAAGACCATCGTCAGCGATCTCAGCCTCCGTGTCGGCGGCTCGCGTCTCGTCGGCGAGTATTCGCTGGGCGTAGCCGCGAAGCTCAACATCTACAACCAGAGCTGCGACCTCGACTTCTACAGCCCCATAAACCAGATCAACACCTACACCCTCACCGGCATGGGAACGTTTTACAAGCGTTTCATGGGCAATACCAACAAGAACAGCGGATACACTTCCTACGGCTATTCCGCTTCGGTACAGTTCCTTCCGACAGGAAACAGAGGTCTGTATGCCGAAGCAGGCTTCGAGGGCTACCGCATGAGCCAGCAGCTCCGCAGCTTCAACAATATAACGCTCGGGTACACCGACAATAAGAAAATCACCGCATCGGCGGCTTATTCCTTCCGCTTCACGGAGGACGTGACCTTCCGCCCTCGCGTTTCAGGATTTGTCTTCGACCGCAAGGGCACCGAGAACCTTTTCGGCACTTCGGCAGGCATGAGCTACGACAAGATCGGCGACCGCAAGCCTTACTCGCATTCCCTGACAGGCGCTACCATCGAGCTTCCCCTGCAGATGTATTACCGGAAATCGTATCTGACCGGAATCCTTTCGGTAAGCTATGACCAGTCCGTCGAGAAGTATTCTGATCCGCGCCGCAAGCTCGAGGCAAGCCATATCGTCCCATTTTGCGCCATCGATTTCTCCTCGCGGTTCTCTCCTGTATGGTTTTATACGGTCGGCGTCAGCACATACGAATCGTATGCGTCATCGAAGAAACCCCTTCTTGCCGGGCTCGACACCACCGAGCCGCTCGGGCAGTGCGTCGTGTCGAATTTCGACATGCTTCGCGCCGACAGCCGGGGCGGCAGCATCTCCGCAAGCGTCAGCCGTCTTTTCAACGGCTTCGCCGCCACTCTTTCGGCAACGTTCAACTATTCTAACTATAAGGACTTGAGCGACAACTACTCGACGGTCGTGTCGCTGTCGGTCCACTTCTGAAAATACAATGGAAAAGGAATCTGTAATATCTGTAAAGAATCTCACCCAGCGCTACGGCACCGGGCGTCTGATTTACAGTGATCTGAGTTTCGAGGTCCCGAAAGGGCGCATACTCGGACTCTTGGGAAAGAACGGTACGGGCAAGACGACCACCATCAACATACTGATGGGTTATCTCCGTCCGCAGGCTGGCGAATGCCGTATCTTCGGCGAGCCCATCACCGCCATGAACCCCGCCACGCGCTCGCGCATCGCACTTCTGATTGAAGGACATGTGCAGTACACATTCATGACCATAGCGCAGATCGAACGTTTCTACGCCAAGTTCTATCCCCGCTGGAACCGCGAGGCATACTACGAGCTGATGGCTAAGCTCCACGTATCGCCCGGTCTGAAAATCTCGTCGATGTCGTGC
>JAGBDG010000121.1 GCA_017937625.1 Muribaculaceae bacterium
AGCGCGTCTGAAAGACGCCGATTTACTCATAGCCATGTACGCCGAACTGCGAGGCGTGCATGGTCAACACACACAGCAGAGCGCGTCTGAAAGACGCCGATTTACTCATAGCCATGTACGACGAGCTGCGAGGCGTGCATGGACAGCACACCTCGCATCGCGCGATTTTTTATGGTTGTCTTATTACTTGCGGGATTCGAGCAGGAGGTCGCCGAAGACAGCGATATTCTCCGCCGTGACGGGCGGATTCGGGTCGTTGTTCATCGCCGTTTCGAGCGTGGTCTCGCCCGAGAGCACGAGCACGCCCAGAGCACCTGCGTTCTGAGCCGTCTTGACGTCGGTATAGATGCGGTCGCCGCACATCGCTATCTCTTCCGGCTTCAGACCGTGGCGGTAGCAGATGCCCGAAAGCATGTCTGGGTTAGGCTTGCCGATGACAAGATCAGGTTCGCGACCCGTGGCATGCTCGATGCAGCGGCAGAGCGAGCCACAGTCGACGAGCACGGTAGGCTGGTCGGTCGGGCACACGCGGTCGGGATTCGTGGCGATATAGGGAATGCCACGTGTGGCGAGATACGAAGCACGGCAGAGCTTGGGATAGGTAAGCGTTGTGTCGAAAGCCACGACGAGCGCGTCAGGATCTTCCTTGGCGTCCGGGTCGGTGAGTATGAATCCTGCCTCGCGGAACTCAGCCTCCATGCTCGGCGTGCCCACGACATAGAGAGTCTTCACTTGCGGCATGTTCTCCTTGAGGTAGTCGATGGTAGCCACTGCCGTGGTGTACATCTGGTCGGTGGTTGCCTCGATGCCCAGCTTTGCAAGCTTGGCGAGATAGTCGCCGATGCTGCGAGTGGGGTTGTTGGTCAGGAACGAATAGCCTATGCCGTTGGCGGTTAGCCGCGCCAGGAAATCCTTGGTGAACGGGAAGAGCGTGGAGCCCATGTATATGGTGCCGTCCATGTCGAGAGCGACATGGCGAATCTTACGGCAAGCCGCCATGAGCTCGTCGTGGCTCATGGGGCTTGTGTATTTGTCGAATTGTTCAGTCATAACGCGTGATATGATTAAATGTCGGTGTCGTTGAGGTCGCCCGCCTTGGCAAGAGCCTCTTCTTTAGCATAGAAGTTGTTGGAGCGCTCGTAGCCGTCGCGCGGAGCCTTCCACATGGTGATGAAAGTGATGCCGCCGAGGATACCCACGCAGATGATGAGTACGAATACGGTGTTCCATCCGTACATGTCGGAGATGATGCCGATACCGATAGCCGAGAGGAAGGAGCCGACATATCCGAAGATGCCCGCGAGACCGTTGGCGGTGGCGGAGGCGTCCTTTGTAGCCTGGTTGGCGGATGCGATGCCGATGAGTGCCTGCGGACCATAGATGAAGAAACCTGCCATGGCGAGGAGCGCAACGGAGAGAGCCGTAGGTATGCCGGTCAGGAAGATGAAGAGCGACATGAAGACGACGGCGCCAGCCATGCAGACGAGACACATGCGGTGAGCCTTGCCCTTGAAGATATGGTCGGTCGCCCAGCCGGCGGCGATAGTGCCGACGATGGCGCACATCTCGAAGATTGCCACTGTGAGCGCCGCCATCTCAATCGACATGCCGCGTGCCTCGGTGAGGAACTTCGGACCCCAGTCGAGAATGCCCATGCGCATCACATAGACGAATACATTGGCGATACACAGGGTCCAGATCCAGCGGTTGGTCCATACCATGACCTTGAGGAACTTGGACTGCGATGCCGACTTCTTGCCGGCTTTCTTGCCTGTGCTTGTGCCGGGAAGTTCGGGCAGACCGACGGAACGGGGGTCGTCGCGAAGACCGATGTAGAGCCACAGAGCGCCGCCCAGAGCTATGATTGCCGGAATCCAGAAGCACCAGCGCCATGCGTCCCAGTGGGTAGCGTAGCTCATGATCTGCTTGAGGTTGTCGGCGTTGTTGGGGTCGAGATTGAGGTTAGTGGCTATGCGGTGGATAATCTCGGGATCGCCGCTGTAGTCCTGACCCATGGAGCCCATGATGATACCGCAGAAGAATACCGCGGCGCCGGCGCCGATAGAGTGCGAGGTGTTCCAGATGGACATCTTCGTGGCAAGCTCCGACGGATGGATCCACGTGGGGAGCAGACGTGCGCACGGAGGATAGCCGATGCCCTGGAAATACTGGTTGAACACGATGGTTACAGCCATCACGAGTATGAGCATGTTCAGGAAGTCGGGACCGGCGTCCACGCCCGTAATCCACGAGCTGATGTTAACGCCGAAGCCGAATGCGAAGTTACATGCCGCGCACAGCAGAAGTC
>JAGBDG010000122.1 GCA_017937625.1 Muribaculaceae bacterium
AGCCTGTGCTGGCGCGGTTCGAGCCTGCGCACCGTCCCGGGCTAGGCTCGAATGAGGGGTGTGGCGTGTCCCATGGCTGCGCAAGCTCCACCATGGGTTGTAAGAATCTCGCCCGTCCCGGGCTCCGCGGGAGGTGCTATTATCTTCACTTTTTTAACTTTCTCAACTTTTCCACTTATATCATCGCTTGCGGATGTGAGAGATTATTGATAAATTTGCGGAGTATTATTAACAAATTGGCTCGCGATATAAGCGATTAAAAGGGAACCGGGTGTGAATCCCGGACAGACCCGCTGCTGTAAGTCCAAGATACTCCGACAGCTATAAGCCACTGACCAAGCGAGAGCGCGACGGTCGGGAAGGCGGTGCCGGAAAAGGATAAGTCAGAAGACCTGCCAATTATGAACCCCGCAGATAGCGCTCGAGGATAAGCGTGCGGACAGAGTATTGGAAAATGAAAACTGTTTCTATGAGTTTGCCGTATGCCGGCAGACTCTTAAACAAGGCGAATAATAGTTTTCCGGTCGGTGCGGCAGACGCACCGACCCCGGGAACGGTATCGCCTCATTACGCTGTCTGCAAAACCTGAAACTTTTTTCTTTTCAATACCATAATGCACCAATCTTTTAAAAATCTGTTATTTTCTCTTGCGGCAGCTGTGTCGGTGACGACAACGGCGCAGGAGCGCATCATCGTGCTCAATGAGGGCACCTGGCAAGCCGACAACGGGCGTATCTCCTACTTCGAGGACGGCAAGGTCGTGAGCAACCAGTGGTTCCGCGACGTCAACGGTGCCAAACTCGGCGATACCCCGAACGACATAATCGCCGTCAACGACAGTCTGATTGCGATAGCAATCAACTGGTCGAACATAGTACAATTCATCGACAACAAGGGCAGGGCTGTCGCCGCAACCGAGGACGTGCCGAACAACCGCAAGCTCGCCTCGGACGGCGAATATGTATATGTCTCGTCGTACGGACACGAGTGCCGCGTGGGCAACGAGACCGTCAGTTTCACCAAAGGTTTTGTCGCAAAGATAGACGTTTCGTCTTTCGAGGTTGTAGCCGCCGTCGAGGTGGGCTACGAACCCGAGGGCATAGCGTACTATGACGGCAGTCTTTTTGTGGCAAACAGCGGAGGATATGCGTTTCAGGAAAGCCACGAGTACGAGAAGACTGTGAGCGTAATAGACGCCGCGACGATGGCTGTGACGCGCACTGTCGACACGGGGCAGATAAATCTTTACGGCAGCATGTCGCATAGCGGCAAGTATCTGTGCATCAATTCCCCCGGCGACTACTACGATGTTCCCGCAGCGTGCATTATCCTCGACTGTGAGGCGGTTCTCGCCGGAAAACCCGACGGCGACTGCTTCGTGACGCTGCCGTATGCTGCGACATACAACTGCACCACGCTTGACGGACGTTTCTATGCCGTAGGCTCGCGCTATTCCTATCTTACGGGCGAGTATACTTTCAATTACGTCACCCTTGACCCCGAGGAAGTGATTGCCACAAAGGGCAAGAGCGGAGTATGCGAGGATTTCCCCGGAACGCTGCTCGACGACCTCAAGAAACTCGGAATGCCTTACGGGCTTTATGTCAATCCTAACACAGGCTATATATACGCTACCGACGCCGGCGGTTTCGTTGACGGCGGCACGCTCTACCAGTGGTCGCCCGAGGGCAAACTGCTCGGCAAGCACACGCTATACATCAATCCCGCTCATTTCCTCGCCCTAAAGCCTGACGGCTATTCAGGCATAGTCGATGTTGTCGCTCCCCGCAAGGACGCCCCCGTCTATAATTTGCAAGGAATGCGGGTCGAGGCTCCAGTTCCCGGACAAATCTATATCCAAAACGGCAAAAAATTCATTTACAATCGATATAATCTCTGATTATGAAAGCGATACTTCCTTTTATTATTATAGCCGCACCCGGAATTTCCGCAACAGCCGAAGACTTCAGCATTACATTGCCGGCGGATGCCGAGCTTTCTATCTGCACAAAAAGCGCCCATTTCATTGATTTCAAAGAAGTGGCGCCTGAATCAACCGTTACAGAGGGAGAGATGAAGACCGTTACTTACCCGCTGTCTGTCGGTCAGATTTACAACTACCGCACATGGCGCGATGGAGGCTTGACGCAGGCAGGTTATTTCAATTTCGCTGAAGACGCCTCCAAGCGCCCTGCTCTTAACTTCACCGACGAGAGCTACAAGGCATTCGACCCGAAGCAGGTCAACCATGACTTGAAGAGCAATTCGGGTTTCGAGACAGGCAATATCTTCCTGAACATCAACGAACGCGGACATCTGACGATGAAAGTCGGCGACAAGTTCGACGCGCACGCCATGCGCACATGGGAGCTCACCGACAATTCGACCAACAACTACTTCATCGAGCCTGATTTCCATTATACGGTAGTTGACCTCGACGGAAAACCGTCGACCGACGTTGTCAGCATCGAGCAAAAGCCCGGTTCGGTATGGGCTGATGTCAAGGCGGTAGGCGAGGGTACGGCTATCGTGCTCGTGACATACGACGGCATAGGACTGAACTTCTATCGTGGCACGGATAAGAACGAATATATGGGCGGCGAATACTGGGGCGCGATATGGCCCGAGAATACCGGCGTTTATGTCGTGACGGTCGGTGAGGACGCGAGTGGAATCGACCCGAACATGACCATCAACGAGCAGTACAATACCGATGCTCTGAAGCTCGCCGGCAAATATGTCGACGCAGAGCACGATGTGTTCTACTATCTTGATACCGAAGATGGCGCGCACTATACTTTCATTCCGGCAGGCGTCGATAATGTCACTATAGCTTATCCGACCGTCGGCGAGCAGATGACAACCTACTCGGGCTTCGGTACCGATGGCGTCACCAAGGACGAGGACGGCTCGTATACCCTGCTTCTGAAATACGGCAGGAATATCGTGCGGCTCAGCGACGCTTCGGGCAAATCAGTATATCAGATTCTCAACGCAAAACCCTGTCATCGTGAGATTACCAACGCATCGCGCGAGGGCAGCAACATAATCCAGCCCGGCGACAATGTGAAAATCCAGTACAGCGGTCTGCATCATCCGGCGAACAAACTTGCAGGCATCTACAATATGTCGGCATACGTGACATATAACGGAACTCCGAACGGCACGTCGCTTATTCTCGGCGCCAACCAGTACACTTTTGGCTCGGACGAGGGCGCGCAGGCTATGACCGTCACCATCCCAAAAGACTTCAACGCGCAGGACACCGCCGTGTTCAAGCTCGACGAGGGCGTCATACAGGTGAACGGCTATGGCGACCCCGTCGGCAATCACCGCACGATTTCCCGCGAAACAGGTCGTCAGCCCAACTTCAACGCCGTGGCGCATAAGACGCATTTCGGCTATCTCCCCGACATCGAACTTGTTATTACAAGCGGAGATGATGTTTCGGGAGTTGAAAATGTCGAGACTGACCGTACAGACACAGTCTACTACAACATGCAGGGCGTGGCTTCCGAGCGTCCCTTCGAGGGTGTAAACATCGTACGTTACAGCGACGGCACGACCCGCAAAATCTTTGTAAGGTGATTACGCCGATTAGCGAATCGGCAGACATAAATGTTTGATTAGCAAGCAGGGACGCAAACCAATGCATCCCTGCTTTGTGTCGTGTAGAATTCTAAAAATCGCATTACCCATATTCCTTATAAAATTATCCGTATTCCGTTTTTCAACGCAAGTGCGGGCGGGGTGGTGCGTTTTTAATTCAATAATTTGTTAATTGCTTAAATAATTAGTACTTTTGCCGCGAAGAATGCTGCGGAGTCCGCTCCGAGGCATCTGACCTTGAATCGTAATGATAAGAAACACAAACATATCAACAGATATTTAGAATTTATGGCAGAAAAAAGTGAAAGATTGTTCGATCAGTTTCCCGAGGTGAGCTATCAGGAATGGCGAGCCAAGGTCGAAGCCGACCTGAAAGGTGCGGATTTCGATAAGAAACTGGTTTGGCGTACAAACGAAGGCTTCAACGTGCAGCCTGTCTATCGCGCCGAAGACATCGCCGGTCTGAAAACGACCGACTCTCTTCCCGGTCAGTATCCATACGTTCGCGGAACGCGCACAGACAACAACTGGCTTACGCGCCAGAACATCGTTGCCGACAGCGCCGAAGAAGCAAACAAAATCGCTCTCGACGTAGTCACCAAGGGCGTCAACTCTCTCGGATTCAAAGTATCGGATCCCGCCGACGTGGCAGTTCTTCTGAAGGACATCAATCTTGAGGAAGTGGAAATCAACCTCAACTGCTGCCCCGGCAAAGCCGTTGCAGTTGCGGAGGAACTCGTGAAAGTCGTTACCGCAGCAGGCTGTGCCGACAAGTTCCGCGGTTCTGTCGACTACAATCCTCTCCGCCGTCAGTTCAAGCATGGCGTCGAAGGCGTCGATAATGCAGCGATCGCTGCCGAGGCTTGCAAGCTTCTC
Source organism: Muribaculaceae bacterium (assembly GCA_017937625.1). GTDB lineage: Bacteria > Bacteroidota > Bacteroidia > Bacteroidales > Muribaculaceae > CAG-873. The sequence goes on from JAGBDG010000122.1 coordinate 4,486, forward strand.
GACGTTGTCGCTCCCGTACGCGGCATCCTCTGCCTCTGCGTAGACTCCGACATGCTCGCCAATGCAGGCGCATATATCTATCAGGAACTCGGCTACGCTCTCTCGTGGGGCGCCGCATGGCTTACCCTCCTCACCGAGGCAGGCCGCGACATCAACGAGGTTGCCAACCGCGTGAAATTCGACATGTGCGTTTCCTCGAACTTCTTCATGGAAATCGCCAAGTTCCGCGCAGCCCGCATGCTCTGGGCTCAGATAGTAGAGCAGTACAAACCTACATGCGACTGTGCCGCAAAGATGGTTGTCTGCGCCACCACATCGAAATTCAACCAGACAATCTACGACGCTCACGTCAACCTTCTCCGCAGCCAGACAGAGACATTCTCCGCTTGTGTGGCAGGTGTTGACTCGATTGTCGTCACTCCGTTCGACGTTGCCTACAAGCAGCCCGACGCATTCAGCGAGCGCATCGCCCGCAACCAGCAGTTCCTTCTCAAGGAGGAAAGCCACATGGACAAGGTTGTCGACCCCGCAGGCGGCAGCTACTATGTGGAAACCCTTACTGTGGCAATCGCCGCCGAGGGCTGGAAACTCTTCCTTGCAACCGAGGAAGAAGGCGGTTTCTTCGCAGCCGTAGGCGCAGGCAAGGTTCAGGCAGCTGTCAACGCAAGCTGCGAGAAGCGCCATACCGACGTGGCACGCCGCAAGGAGATTCTCCTCGGTACAAACCAGTACCCGAACATCAACGAGAAAGCAGCTGAAAAGATCGAGAATAACGGCGCATGCAAGTGCTGCTGCGGAACTGAAAAGGGTCCGAACGCACTCGTGGCAAAACGTGCCGCCACCGATTTCGAAGAACTCCGTCTCGCTACGGAGGCTGCGGCAAAGCGTCCGAAAGTATTCATGCTTACTATCGGCAACCTTGCAATGCGTCTCGCACGCGCTCAGTTCTCCACCAACTTCTTCGGCTGTGCAGGCTATGAGATTATCGACAACCTCGGCTTCAATACCGTAGAGGAAGGCGTCGACGCAGCTCTCGCAAAGGGCGCAGACGTAGTGGTTCTCTGCTCGTCGGACGACGAATACGCCGAGCTCGCTCCCGCAGCGTTCAAGTATCTCGCAGGCCGTGCGGAATTCGTGGTGGCAGGCGCTCCCGCTTGCACCGAAGACCTCAAGGCAGTCGGCATCAAGGACTTCGTTCACGTACGCTGCAACGTCCTCGATACGCTTCGCGACTTTAACAACCGTCTTCTCAACAAATAGTCACAGTCCCATATTATGAAACCCGATTTTAAAAACATCGACATAACCGCAGGGATCTGTGGCGCAGCTCCGGCAGCTCAGGCTACCGAAGACTGGACGACTCCCGAACTCATCCCTGTAAAGCCCGTCTATACAAAGAAAGACCTCGAAGGTCTCGAGCATCTCAATTTCATGTCCGGCATACCTCCATATCTGCGTGGTCCGTACAGCGCAATGTATCCCCTGCGCCCCTGGACCATCCGCCAGTACGCCGGTTTTTCCACCGCCGCCGAATCTAACGCCTTCTACCGCCGCAACCTTGCTTCCGGTCAGAAGGGTCTGTCGGTAGCTTTCGACCTTGCCACACACCGCGGCTACGACGCCGACCATCAGCGTGTTGTCGGTGACGTCGGCAAAGCAGGCGTGTCCATCTGCACAATCGAGGACATGAAGGTGCTCTTCGACGGTATACCTCTGAACAAGATGTCCGTGTCCATGACCATGAACGGCGCCGTTCTGCCCGTTCTCGCGTTCTACATCAACGCAGGTCTTGAGCAGGGCGCCAAGCTCGAGGAAATGGCAGGTACCATCCAGAACGATATCCTCAAGGAATTCATGGTGCGCAACACCTATATCTATCCGCCGGAGTTCTCGATGCGCATTATCGCCGACATCTTCGAGTACACCTCGCAGAACATGCCCAAATTCAACTCGATTTCGATTTCCGGCTACCACCTGCAGGAAGCCGGTGCGACTTGCGACATCGAGTTGGCATACACTCTTGCCGACGGTCTCGAATACCTTCGCGCGGGTGTCAACGCCGGCATGGACATCGACGCCTTCGCACCGCGTCTGTCGTTCTTCTGGGCAATCGGCATGAACTACTTCATGGAAGTTGCCAAGATGCGTGCCGCACGTATGCTCTGGGCTAAGATCGTCAAGCAGTTCAACCCGAAGAACCCCAAATCGCTCGCGCTCCGCACACACTCGCAGACATCCGGCTGGTCGCTCACCGAGCAGGATCCCTTCAACAACGTCGGTCGTACATGTATCGAGGCTATGGGCGCCGCTCTCGGTCATACTCAGAGTCTCCATACCAACGCCCTCGACGAGGCTATCGCACTTCCTACCGATTTCTCGGCACGTATCGCCCGTAATACTCAGATCTACATCCAGGAGGAAACTCAGGTTACCCGCGCAATCGACCCGTGGGGAGGCAGCTACTATGTAGAGGCTCTCACCAACGAAATCGCTCACCGCGCTTGGGAGCACATCCAGGAAATCGAGAAGCTCGGCGGTATGGCGAAGGCTATCGAGACCGGACTTCCCAAGCTCCGCATCGAAGAGGCCGCTGCCCGCACACAGGCTCGTATCGACTCCGGTCGTCAGACCATCGTCGGTATCAACAAGTACCGCCTCGACCACGAGGATCCCATCGACATCCTCGAAATCGACAACACCGAGGTACGCCGCGAGCAGATCGAGCGTCTGAACGACGTTAAGGCTCACCGCGACGAGGCTAAGGTGAAGGAGGCTCTCGCAGCAATCACCGAATGCGTCCGCACAAAGAAGGGCAACCTTCTCGACCTCGCTGTCAAGGCTGCCGGTCTCCGCGCGACACTCGGCGAAATCTCCGATGCCTGCGAAGAAGTTGTTGGACGTTATAAAGCTGTAATCAGAACTATTTCAGGCGTGTATTCAAACGAAACGAAGAACGACCCCGACTTCCTGCGCGCTCAGCAGATGTGCGAGGAATTCGCAAAACGCGAAGGTCGTCAACCCCGTATTATGATAGCAAAGATGGGTCAGGACGGTCACGACCGCGGCGCCAAGGTTGTAGCAACAGGCTACGCCGACTGCGGTTTCGACGTCGACATGGGACCCCTGTTCCAGACTCCTGCCGAAGCTGCCCGTCAGGCAGTGGAGAACGACGTTCACATTCTCGGTGTATCGTCGCTTGCAGCCGGTCACAAGACCCTCATTCCTCAGGTTATCGAGGAACTCAAGAAACTCGGTCGCGAGGACATCATGGTAACTGCCGGCGGCGTTATCCCCGCCCAGGACTATGACTTCCTCTACAAGGCAGGCGTTGCCGCCATCTTCGGTCCCGGCACACGCATTCCTCTGTCGGCTATCAAGATGCTTGAGATTCTCAAGGAACAGTCAGAAGAATAACATTCCCCCGGTCCTCCCGCTCCCATAGCGGGAGGACTGATATCCCCGAGACGGTGCCAGTCGTGAGACCCGCACCGTTTTTTTGTTTATTTGAGGGATGTAATAGGGGAAATGTGATTTTGCATTGTTTAACAATGATGCGCTCCGGTTAGGCACATCGATTCGCAAATTTTGCAAACGGAAGCCATAACGGTGTCCGTCTAAACACTTTAATTGTACAAGTTATGTCAATTATCATTCTTATCCTTTGCGTGTTCGGCTGGCTCGGTCAGGCGCTTCACGATGGTGCTGACATATAAATCGAAAGAAAGCTTATGTCATTCTGGAACTTTATAGGCAAATTTGCCCTTGTCAGCCTGATATGGGACTTGTTTTCAAACAAGTCCAGATCTGCCGAACGTCCTCCGTACAGGCATAATACCGCGTATATACATGACCCTCTGTATCAGAACCGCATCGATGAGCTCAATCAACAGATCAAGGAATCGAAAATGAAGATTGCGGAAAGCCGAAAGACATACGGTCCAGATATATACCGTGATTTGGACGATTACGATATCGACGAGCTTGAAGATCGCCTTGACGAATGCGACGAGATGTCGGAAGAATATGATCTTATCCAGGAACGTATCGATGAGCTTGAAGAATATGAGTATATGCGCGACGAATACTACGATTATCAAAATGAGCTGTACGATTCGGACACTCAAGATGACTGGTAGTAGACAGGATTATTTATAACTTTGCATCGAAATATGGAAAGTATGAATATATCTGAAGCTATCAGGAAGCGTCATTCCTGCCGCTCGTTCACGGGCGAAGCGATGCCCGAAGATATCGCCGACGGACTGAGAAAACGAATCACGTCGGCAGACGGACTTATGCTCATTGACGGCAGCAACGGGCGCGTGGGCACCTACGGCATTGTCTCCGGCTCTGTATGCAGCATCGCGCTTGTAGGTGACGGGACCAAACCTGAGTTTATGAAAACGGCAGGCGATGCCGAGGAGATTGTGCTTTGGCTTACTGAGCAGGGGATAGGGTCTGTTTGGCTCGGAGGCACATTCAAGGTATCTGGCGTCGAGGAGCATATCCCGGCAGTAATAGCTCTCGGCGTACCCGCGAAAAAGATGCGTCTGGTCGACAGGATAATGCACCGTGCAATATCAAGCGATACTCGAAAGCCTTTCGACGAGCTCTTCAAGGCATCGGCAGGAGGTTTTGGCGAATACCGCGAGCCGCTTGAGATGATGCGCCTCGCTCCGTCGGCGAAGAACGTGCAGCCCTGGCGCGCCTACGTGGACGGCGACACTGTTCATTTCTATTCGACTACCGACAACCGCTACACCTACATCGACATGGGCATCGCCCTGCGCCACTTCACGCTAACTACTCCCGCCGGAATCTTCGTGGACGACACGTCCGCCCCTGCCGTCTTCCCCGCCGCCCGCTACCTCACCTCATGGAAAAAGAAATAAGCGGATAAGGCTTACAGAGTTGCGGTAGCGTGCGGATTATTTTGCAGAATAGACTAAAATGGTTAACTTTGCAGTTGGATTAAACCGCAAAATATAGAATATGAAATTACTTGAAGGAAAGACGGCGCTGATCACAGGCGCTGCACGTGGCATCGGCAAGGCTCTTGCTTTGCGTTTCGCTGCCGAAGGCGCCAACATCGCATTCACCGACCTTGTAATCGACGAGACTGGCAAAGCCACAGAGGCAGAGATCGCCGCTCTCGGCGTAAAGGCTAAGGGCTATGCATCCAATGCCGCTGATTTCAACCAGACTAAAGAAGTTGTTGCAGAAGTAGTAAAGGACTTCGGCAGCATCGACATCCTTGTAAACAACGCAGGTATCACCAAAGACGGTCTGATGATGCGCATGACCGAGGCACAGTGGGACGCAGTCATCAATGTGAACCTCAAGAGCGCGTTCAACTTCATCAATGCCGTTCTGCCCATCATGCTGCGCCAGCGTTCGGGCTCCATCATCAATATGGCATCGGTAGTGGGTGTACACGGCAATGCCGGTCAGTCGAACTACGCCGCATCGAAGGCAGGTCTTATCGCCCTTGCCAAGAGTATCGCCCAGGAAGTCGGTTCTCGCGGCATCCGCGCCAACGCCATCGCCCCCGGCTTCATCGAGACTGCAATGACAGCCCAGCTCCCCGACGCAGTACGCGAGGAATGGAAGAAGAAAATTCCTCTGCGCCGCGGCGGTCAGGTGGAAGACATAGCCAATGTTGCCGTATTCCTCGCATCCGACATGTCGTCGTACGTCACCGGTCAGGTTATCCAGGTTGACGGCGGCATGAATATGTAATTCAGAACCTTCTACAAAATCGCACGACGCCGGACCGCTTTTTCCGGTCCGGCGTCTGCTTATATGTAAAGACACTCCTCACATTCCTCGCTTTGAGAGCGCTGCTTTTTTATATTTTTGTCTTTGTGACGGCTGTGATGCTGGCACTGGTGACTGATGCCGTTCCTTCCGGCGTCGGTTTCGAGACACCCGCGGCTCCCGCCGCGGCAGACAGCGCTTCAGGGGAAAGTACCGATTCCTCGGCGACAAGTCCTATTCCGGCAATTCTCGCCACCGACAGCACTACTGACAGCATGCTCGTGCTTCCCGTTGACAGCGCGTCGGTTCCGCGCCGCTCGCGTGTCGTGTATGTCAAGACCGACCTCGACGCTCCCGTCGACTTCTCTGCGACAGACTCAATGCTCATTATCCGCCGCGACTCGGCATTCATGTACGGCGACGGCGTGGTCAAGTACGGCGACATACAGCTTGATGCCGCCGAGATACAGATGGACCTTAAGGACAACACGGTCTATGCGGTCGGACGTCAGGACTCCGACCAGCTCGTCGGCAAACCCGTGTTCACCGAAAGCGGCACGGAGTACGAGGCTAAGACGATGCGCTATAACTTCAAGACGGAGAAGGGATACATATCAAACGTAGTCACGCAGCAGGGCGAGGGCTACCTTACCGGCGGCACGACCAAAAAGAGCAACGAAAACGATTTCTACATAAGCAACGGGCGATACACCACCTGCGACCACCACGATCATCCTCACTTCTATTTCCAGATGACCAAGGCTAAGGTACGTCCGGGCAAGAACATCGTTGTCGGTCCCACTTACATGGTGCTCGCGGGTCTTCCGCTTCCTCTCGCCGTTCCTTTCGGCTATTTCCCCTTTACCGACAAGTATGCCTCCGGCATCATTGTGCCTACGTTCGGCGACGACTACAACCGCGGTTTCTATCTCAGCGACGGCGGCTACTACTTCGCAATCAGCGACAACATCGACCTCGCGCTCACCGGCGAAATCTACACCAAAGGCAGCTGGGGACTCCGCGGAACTTCGACCTACGCCAAAAGATACAAGTATTCGGGCAACTTCAACGTAAGCTACCTCAAGACCATAACGGGAGAGAAGGGCAGTCCCGACTATTCGCAGCAGACCAACTTTCAGGTGCTGTGGAGCCATTCGCAGGACGCCAAGGCTAACCCGAACATGAACTTCTCGGCGAGCGTGAACTTCGCTACGTCAGGCTACTCGCGCAACGACCTCAACGCCTACTACTCGCCGTCGTTCACCGAGAACACAAAGAGCTCTACCATCAACATGACCTACCGTTTCCCCGGTACGAAATGGAGTCTTTCGACGACGTTCAACATCAACCAGCGCACGCAGGACTCGACCCTGTCGGTATCGTTCCCGAACGTGACGGCAACCCTGTCGCAGGTCTATCCCTTCAAGCGCAAGAAGGCTATCGGCGCCGAGAAATGGTATGAGAAAATCAAGCTGTCATATACCGGTTTGCTCCAGAACTCTCTGACGGCAAAACAGAACGTGTTCTTCAAGAAGAGCCTCATCAAGGACTGGCGAAACGCCATGAGCCACCGCATACCTATATCTGCGACTTTCAACGTGTTCAATTATATCAACATCACGCCTTCTATAAATCTCAACGACCGCATGTACTCCAGCAAAGTCAACCGCAGCTGGGATCAGGAGCGTGGCGTGGAGAGGATGGACACGACATACGGCTTCTACAACGTCTGGGACTTCCAGGCGAGCGTGTCGCTCGATACGAAAATCTACGGTTTCTTCCAGCCGCTCGGCTTCTTGGGTAAGAAAGTGAAGATGATACGTCACGTGCTGACGCCGTCGTTGTCTTTCAACGGGGCGCCGGACTTCGGCTCGTCGTTCTTCGGCTACTACGGACAGTACAGCTACGTCGACAGCCGCGGCGCCCAGCAGGTGAGGAAATACAGCAAGTTCCCCAACGCGCTCTTCGGTGTCCCCTCGCAGGGCAAGACAGGCTCGATATCGCTGAGCCTCTCGAACAACGTTGAAATGAAGGTGAAAAGCGACAACGACTCCATAGGCGAGAAGAAGATATCGCTCATAGAGAACCTCAACATCAGCCAGAGCTATAACATAGCCGCCGACTCGCTGCGTTTCAGCGATATCAGCACATCGCTCATGCTTCGACTGACAAAGGGCTTCAACCTCAACCTGTCGGCGACGTGGGACCCCTACACGTATGCGCTCAATGAAGCCGGAAACCCGGTGAAAGTCGACCGTCTCCGCATATCGTGCGGAAAAGGCATAGGGCGCCTCATGCGCACGGGAACGTCGTTCAGCTACACTTTCAACAACGACACCTTCAAGAAAAAGAACAAGAACGGCGACGGCAAGAA
>JAGBDG010000123.1 GCA_017937625.1 Muribaculaceae bacterium
GCATAACTCCACTGTGCGAAAACATTGAACAGCACCGTCGGTATCAGTCCTATAAGAACTATGAGATAATACGGTCTGATAAGCGGCATAAGTTCCTCAGGCTGACCGAAACCTCCGAGCATGAAATAAAGAGAGAACATTACGAGCGCCACTACCGTAGTAAAGACGAGATTGACAATCAGACCTGTGCGTGTCATGATTCCGATGCGCTCGCTGTTGCCTCCTGAGAAAAGCGAACCGAGAAGCGGCGTCAGACCATAAGTAAAGCCGACGCAGGCGAAAATCGCCACATTAAAGAAGTTGTTGACGAACGAAGCCGACGCAAGCGCCTCCGTCGAGTAGTAGCCGACCATTATATTGTCGGCGAAAGCGAGGGCTATCGTTCCCAGCTGTCCGATGAACAGAGGGAGCGCCAGCCTACCTATTTCACGATAATATGCTTTATAGCTTCTTATGTCCATTAAGAGGGTGTTCCATAATATCTGTTAAACCTCAGGTTGGTGTATTTTTGCTTAAATTGTACATTATGAAGAGGGAGCATAGCGTGGCTATGTGACCGATGAATGATGGGCAAGTTAACAAAAAGACGCCAAACCGGTACTATTGTTAAAAAACGCCTGTTCCAGGGTCAAATTCAAATATCAGTTTGCGGGTATCAAAGGCTGCGCCTTCAAAAATTCAGAGTGTCTTTATATCTTCGTCTCAGTCACATAGCCACCGCTATGTTCCTTCGACTCAGCTATAAATACATCTCAGACTTTTTGACCTGTGGTTTAACAGATATTATGAAACGCCCTCTAAAAAAATGCCGCCGGAGTCCATTATTCCGGCGGCGACGTATAGCTAAATTTCAATCAGTTGCGGTTACCGCCGAAAATACGGAGAAGGAAGAGGAAGAGGTTGATGAAGTCGAGATAGAGCGAGAGAGCACCGATAGTGGCGAGACGGCTGACAGCCTCCTGAGGAGCCGCTGCGGCAAGCTGCTTCACCTGCTGGGTGTCCCATGCGGTGAGACCGATGAAGATAAGCACGCCGGCAATAGAAACAATCCAGTCGAGGGTGCTGCTCTTCAGGAAGATATTGATGACGGCCGCGATGATGAGACCGATGAGAGCCATGAAAAGGAAGGAACCGACGCGCGAAAGGTCATTCTTGGTAAAATAGCCGTAGATGCTCATGGCTCCGAACGTCGCGGCGGTTATAAAGAATGTCTTTACTATAGCGGCAGGACTGTAGACAAGGAATATGGTGCACAGCATCATGCCGTTTATGACAGAGAAGACATAGAACAGCGTGCTCGCCGCCATGTTGCTCATGCGCGAGATACCGGGACCGAGAGCGATGACGATGCCGAATTCTGCGATGACAAGCACCCACATGAACCAGCGGTTGGTGATATAGAAATTCAGATAATCCGGGCTGCTCGCGCAGAAAAGAGCGGCGAAAGCTGTGACTATCAGCGCAAATGTCATCTTGAGATAGACGCGCTTCATTGTGCTGCTCACCGTGTTCGTGAGCGACTGACCGTAGCCGTACTGAGTCGGGTCGTTCTGATATTGATTCTGATACATAATGTTATGTTATTAGAGAGATTAATTGTCTGTTACATACGTTCGGGAACGTTTATGCCCAGGAGCGACATAGCCGATTTGACGGTACGCGCCGTAGCGTCGGAAAGGGCGAGACGCAGCGAGCGAACCGCATTGTCTTCCTCCCGGAGTATCGAGCAGTCGTGGTAGAACTGGTTGTACTGCTTGACGAGCTCGTAGGCGTAGTTGGCGATGAGAGCGGGCGAATAGCTCCTGCCTGCCTCGGCTACTACCGAGGGATAATCGGCGAGACGCTGGATAAGCGACACCTCGCGCTCGTTGGGAACGACCTGCGAGTAGTCTGCCTTGTCGAGACCGTTCTCGTGGGCGCGGCGGAGCACAGAGCGGATACGTGCGTAGGTGTACTGTATGAACGGACCGGTGTTGCCGTTGAAGTCGATGGACTCGCGCGGGTTGAAGGTCATGTTCTTGCGCGGGTCGACCTTGAGGAGGAAGTACTTGAGCGCTCCCATGCCGACGGTCTCGGCGATCTCGTCGATTTCCTTGTCGGTGAGTCCGTCGAGCTTGCCGAGCTGCTGCGACACTTCCTTTGCGGTACCCACCATCTCAGCCATAAGGTCGTCGGCGTCGACAACAGTACCCTCGCGGCTCTTCATCTTGCCTTCGGGGAGCTCTACCATGCCGTAGCTGAAATGCACGAGGTCCTTGCCCCAGCTGAATCCGAGGCGGTCGAGCAGTATGGACAGAACCTGGAAGTGGTAGTTCTGCTCGTTGCCGACGACATATATCATCTTGTCGATGTCGTAGTCGTCGAAACGCTGCTTGGCGGTGCCGATGTCCTGGGTCATGTAGACCGAAGTGCCGTCGCTTCGGAGAAGAAGCTTCTCGTCGAGTCCCTCGCCACGGAGGTCTGCCCACACGGAGCCGTCCTCGCGGCGGTAGAGAAGACCTTTCTCAAGACCTTCGAGTACCTTCGCCTTGCCGTCGAGGTAGGTCTGCGACTCGTAGTATATCTTGTCGAAGCTCACGCCCATACGATAGTAAGTCTCGTCGAAACCGGCGTAAACCCACTCGTTCATCATTTTCCAGAGCGCGCGAACCTCGGGGTCGCCCTCTTCCCAGCGGCGTAGCATGGAGTGTGCCTCCTGCATCAGCGGCGAAGCCTCCTTAGCCTCGTCCTCGCTCATGCCTTTTGCCATAAGCTCCTTGACCTCAGCCTTGTAGTGCTGGTCGAAGGACACGTAGCAGTCGCCGACAAGGTGGTCGCCTTTCTTGCCGGACGATTCGGGAGTGGCGCCGTTGAAGAATTTCTTCCACGCGAGCATCGACTTGCAGATGTGGATGCCGCGGTCGTTGACGATATTGGTCTTGACAACACGGTTGCCGCAAGCTTCGAGAATTTTCGAAAGGCTGCTGCCGAGAAGGATATTGCGAAGGTGACCGAGGTGGAGGGGCTTGTTGGTGTTGGGCGAGGAGTACTCCACCATCACGAGCGGACTTGTCTCGGTAGGCTTGACCGTGCCGTAGTGCTCGTCAGCCTCGATTGCTGCGAGGACATTGTTCCAGTATGTCGGGGTTATCGTGATATTGAGGAAACCCTTGACCACATTGTAAGCCGACACAGCCGGTTCGTTCTCGACGAGCCACGTTCCTATTTCGTTACCTACAGCCTCAGGAGCCTTGCGCGCAGCCTTCACCCACGGGAATACCATGACGGTAAGATTGCCCTCGAACTCCTTGCGCGTAGCCTGCGGCACTATTGTCGATGCGTCGACGTCTATGCCGTAAAGCGCTTTGACGGCTTTTGCCGTTGCTTCCGATATTGTTTTGTCTATTGACATTTTTCTTATAGTATCTGCTGTTATATAATTGTTTTACTCGTATTTCTCTCCGAATTTCACGCGGGCGTCCGTCACCATCTGGCGGATCTTCTGCTCCCTTGCCTTGGGGCATATCAGAAGCACACCGTCGGCGTCGGCTATGATATAGTCCTCAAGTCCGTCGACAACAACGAGTTTCTCACCGCGCACTGCGAAAATATTGCCGCGGCTGTTATATGATAGAACGTTGCAGTTCTGCGTAACGTTCGATTCGTTGTTCTTCGGCGAGAGGTCGTAGAGGGCGCTCCATGTTCCGAGGTCGCTCCAGCCGAACTTGACAGTCTCCACATACACGTTGTCTGCCTTTTCCATGACTGAATAATCGATGGAAATGCTCACGCACGAAGGGAAGGACTCGCCGATGAAGCGACGCTCGGCGTCGGGCGAGGTATAGACCTCCTGCCCTACGGCGTCGAACACCGAGGCAATGTCCGGAACAAGCCGGCGGATAGTGTCGCGAATCACAGAGGCACGCCACTGGAAGATGCCGGAGTTCCAGAAAAACTCGCCGGTGGCTACAAAGACTTTCGCCAGCTCGAGGTCGGGCTTCTCGGTGAAAGTCTTCACCTTGCAGAAATCGCCGGAGCAGACGTCTCCTACCTGAATATATCCGAATCCGGTCTCGGGTCGCGTGGGCTCTATGCCGTATGTGAGAAGCGCGTCACGATGCTCGACAAACTCGAAACCGTCGATCACAGCCTTCTGGAAAAGGCGGTCGCGCGTAATCACATGGTCGGAAGGCATAACTATGACGGATGCCTCGGGGTCGCGGGCGGCGATATGCCATGTAGCCCAGGCGATGCACGGTGCGGTGTTGCGTCGCGCGGGCTCAAGCAGAATCTGATCGGCGGATATTTCGGGAAGCTGCTCGCGGACGAGGTCGGCGTAGCGCTCGTTGGTCATTATCAGTATGTTTTCGACAGGTATGAGCTCGACAATACGGTCGAAGCTCATCTGAAGCAGCGAACGACCCGTCCCGAGGAAGTCGATGAACTGCTTGGGCAGACGGGTGCGGCTGTAGGGCCAGAAACGGCTGCCTATGCCTCCGCACATTATCACGCAGTAGCGATGGTCTGTTTTTTCCATGTCTTATATAGTGTCGAGTGTAGATTTTAACATTCAATCTGCTAAATTACAAAATAATTCCCACATATCAAAACGCCCGCAAAACGCCGGCGGCGCGGACATGAAAAAAGGGCTGTATCTCGCGACAGAGCCCTCTAATAATCTACAATCTATAAAAACATATATCTTATTGAAAAAGAATAAAAGCCATGGTTGGGCAAAAATTCGTTTGCTCTGCAAAAGTAACAAAATATCCTCAGATGTGCAAATTATTGTTTATTTATTATTAAAATCGTTCACCGGGCTTGCCCACCTCGGCGCTGTGGTGTAACTTTGTATGCAAAACACCAATCAGAAAAATATGAAAAAATATCTCATCATTCTTTTCGCCGTCCTCGGCATGACTCTTGCAAGCTGCGACGGCGGTTCATCGAACAACGACTACATTATCTCGCAGGACATCTCCGGATGCTTCTCCTACACGGACGACGGCACCGGCGCCGCCACTGTAAACAACAATATCCGCTGCAGGCTTGAAATCAACTACACCCAGGCTACCATAGCGCTGAACGTATATAACTTCAAACTGCCCGACGGAACTTCCACCGACCTCACCTTCACGAACATCCCCGCAGAATCCGACAAGGACGGATGGATTACCGCAAGCGCCCCGATAGCCATAAGCACCGGCACCAACGCCACCATCAGCAACTTCAAGCTGAAGATTCTCCAGCGCTTCATCCAGAGCAACTACGTTCCGGCATATCTTCTCACATTCAATGTCGACAGCTCGCACTCGGTGCTGATTACCCGCTCGGTACAGTACTTCGGCGCAAAGACAACGACTACCTCGCCGAGCCAGCCTTCGCCTTTCGAGTCGAAGTCCACAATCTACGGCATAGCCTACAACTTCGAGAAGAAAACATCGGATCTCGCCATTATCTACGCCCGCTTCATTTCGAACATGCCCAGCATGTCGTTTGACATTAAGGAAGTGCCCGCGGAGCTTTCAATGGCCGGCATAACCTTCAGCGCCGACAAGGTGATTCCCAATCTGAACAACGCACCCGCCGAGAAATTCCCCATAACCAATCTCCGCGGCAGCTATATCTTCTCGGGTGAGTTCCAGATCAGTTTCGACTGTGTCCCCGGCATCGACTCGCTTAACGGAGCGGAATTCCACTGCTCGGCAAGCGGCACATACTTAGACATGCCCGAAGGAGAATAAAAGAATACAACCGTATATAATTCGAAAACCCCGATTCTTCGCGAGTCGGGGTTTCCTTGTCTATCCAAAAGTTAGTCTTGAAAGCTATGTCTTATTACTTATTACACTTGTTTGACCGACGGAATACGCAAAGGTTTAAAGTGCTGTAATAATTTAACTTTCGCTAACATTGCGGACTGTCGTTCCTTCAAGTTCCACCTGACCGCGCTCGGCCATCAGACGGACATGATTCACCGCCTCAGCCATGTCAGTGCCCATGCTCTCGCGAATCTGCAGGAGGTCTATCTCGCCGTTTTCCGACAGATATGTGCGCAGACGCGCCTCGAAAAGGACTGGGTCGAAAGCCTGCTTCGCCCTCGCGCGGCACACGTCACACTTTCCGCAGTCTTCGGTCGCTTTCTCGCCGAAATAGCCGAGCATGCGGCGCACGCGGCAAGAAGAATCGTCGAAAGCGAACTGTTTCATCGCTTCGAGGCGTTCCTCCATCTTCGCCCTGCGATTTTCGTAGACCTCCTTAGGAAAAGTGAGTTCCGACGACGGACGGCGGTTTGCCGTAAAATATAGATACGGGGTCCGGGTACGGGGTATATATTTCATCACATGCTCGCGCCGCATCTCCACGAGAGTGTTGTACACCTGATCGGGCGTCATGTCCGTCTCATAGCCTATGCGCACCTCGTCGACAAACACGAAATCGGCGAACAGACCCGGACAATGGCGCAGCATGTAGTTCAGCACCTTCTCCTGAGCGGGCGTAAGGTCGGCGTCGTAAAGCTCGTCGCGCCTGAGCTCTATCATCACACGAGAACTTGTATCGACTTCCTCGGTGTACTCCCAGTAGCCCGAACGACCGATTATACCTATGGCATTGAGCACGGCGGCAGGCTGCATACCATATCGCACGCACATTATCTCTGGCTTGAACTCGAACAATGCTCCGA
>JAGBDG010000124.1 GCA_017937625.1 Muribaculaceae bacterium
GCACCTCCGACAAGAGCGATGGGCTTATGGCCGCAACGCTGGAAATGCTTGAGCATCATCACGCCCACAAGATGACCGATATGCAGACTGTCGGCGGTAGGGTCGATGCCGAGATAGCCTGCCGTCATACCTTTGCGCAGCAGTTCTTCAGTACCGGGCATCATGTTGTGCACCATGCCGCGCCATGTTAGTTCTTCTATAAAATCCATCGGAATTGGGAATTATGTTTGGATTGATATTAAAAATCGCTGAATGCGAGCGGTAGAAGCGAGCGGACAGAAGGGAGCTCATAGATTTTGTCCCGTCCGACAAGAAGCACGCCGACATCGTGTCCGGCAAGTTTCTCGTACTCCAGAAGTGCCTGGCGGCAGGCTCCGCAGGGCGCGCACGGCGTCTCGGGCTCGGTGCCGTCGGTACCCTCCGCGGCGATGGCAATCTTCTCGAAGGCTACGCCGGGATAGTTGGCGCCCGCCCAGAAACATGCCGAGCGCTCGGCGCACGTCCCCGAGGGGAAGGCGGCGTTCTCCTGGTTGGCGCCGGTGGCTATCTCGCCGTTGGCAAGGAGTATCGCAGCGCCTACGCGGAAATGGCTGTAGGGCGCGTACGAGCCCCGGGTCATGCCGCGCGCGGCGTCCACAAGACGGCGGTCGGCGGCGTCCAGCTCGTCGTAGCTCCGGCAGATTATTCTGGTTATAAGCTCTATTTCTTTCATTTTCTTATTTCTGTCTGCAAAATTAGCATTTTAACGCCGAACTGGGGCTCTCGGTTCTTCTAAAAAAAGCAAAAGCCCTTACTCCGCCTTACTTGAGCTTGTCGAGGATGGTCGACACATACTTGTCGTGGTGGCGCAGGTCGGGACGTCCTTCCGCCTTGCCCTGACGGTCGACGATGATGTAGTACGGAATTCCGTCGACGTCGAAGCGCTCGCGGATTTTTGCTATCTGCTCGCCGCTGACGCGGAAATGATGTCCCCTGATGCCGGGAATCATCTCGAAGTATGTCTTCATGGGCGAAGTTTCGTCGGCGATATAGATCCACACGATGTCGTCGGACGACAGGGCGCCGTCCTTGAGGGGCTCGTTCTCCTTGAGCGCTCCGCGGCACGGACCGCACCATGTGTTCCACAGGTCCACGACAACGACCTTGCCCTTGTAAGGCTTCACAATCTCGTCGAACACCTTGTCGGCGGGGACATCGGGAGTCGCAAGTACCATTGATGACGACGCGGCAATCACGGCCTCGCTCTCTTTCTGCACGTCGAGCACGTCGTCAGCGAACGCAGGACTGACAGCTCTGAGCTGACCGACAGCGGCGCTGTCGAGCTTTGCGGAAGCCGCCGCCCCGCGGGCGTCGATATAGGCGCGCAGTCCGTCAAGGAGAACCGGCTCCATGCCCGCCGCCTTCCATATTTCAGTGTTGACGAGGTCGTCGGGCGAGGTTACCTTATAGCTGTAGAAAAGTTTGGGATTGTTGATGTCGATGAGCTCGACCACCTTGCGGACGCTTTCGGGCGATATGGCGGAATTAATCGAGTCGTCGGGCACCTTCTGTCCCCAGCTGTCGTGGACGAAGTAGTAGTTGTGACGGAAGAGTCTGTCGGCGTTGGATATAGCCGATATTACGTCTGCCTGCAGGCATACTGTCATCAGTTCCTTAGCGGCCGCGGGCACGTCGGTGGCGTTGATGGAGTCGAGATTCGCCTTGTAGGTGTCCATGACCATGGCGGCATACTCGTTGCCAGTCATCCGGTAGTCGGCGAATGTTCCGGTATATAGCGGCAGACCGAAATACCCTGTTTTGTTGGTCGAACGATTTATTTTGTCAAGCTCGCCGGTAGAGCCGATGAAGGCGAAAGGCATGTCATGGTCGCTGCCGTCGCGGGTGCGCATGTTGTTGAATCC
>JAGBDG010000125.1 GCA_017937625.1 Muribaculaceae bacterium
ATGTTCACGTATTTCAGAGCCTCGTCTGCCTGACGGTTTGGCTTCTCGTTGCAAGCCTCTGCGTAGTCAAGGTAGATTTCGCCCAGACGGTAGTAGAACCAGAAATATGTACCCCACTTGTCGTTCTGATAGTCGTTGTCAGGCTCTACGAAACGGCGCCACATGTAGCCGCAGCGGTCGGAAGTCTCGTTGGTAAGACCGGCTGTGCCGCCCTTGTAGAATGTCACGATGTCGCTCTTGCCGCTCTGGGTATATTCGCTGAGCCAGTGGAAGCCGTTTGCCATGATGGAGGCGTAGTAGCGTGCGTCACGACCGACACAGGTGTTGTGTGCCTTGACGGCGCCGTACTTCGGACCTTCGATGGGGTGCATCCAGCCTTCGGTGAAGCCGTCTTTCTTGTAGCCGGACTTCTCGTCGACGATGGGATTATTGTAGTCGTCGCCCTCGTAGCCCAGAACCGGATAGCGTCCCGATTCTGCCATGGGATAGGAGTCGACGAGCTTGAGCGAGGGGTTATAGCCGCCGACAGCGCCCTTGACAAGCATGTGCGGAATCATACGCTGCTTATTGAAGCAGGGAATGTTATAGAATGTCGAGGTGTAGCGCGGCCAGTAGCCCCAGATAATCTCGCTGTTCCATGCGTCGAACTGTATGCCCTGGTACGACTTGATTGCCTTGAGGAGCGGGTCCGACTCGGTGTTGTCCTCGTTGAGGCTGTAGAGACCGAGATCGATGACAGCCTTGGCTGCCTGTGCGGCTTTCTCCCATTTCTGCGGGTCTTCGCTCTGGGGGAACAGGTACTTGCCTTCGCGGTTCATGAGTTTTCCCTTGTAGAGGTCGCAGCCGTTGAACAGCGGGCTTGCGGCATAGAGAAGGATACGGGCTTTTGCTGCCATGGCGGCGCCGCGGGTTACACGACCTGCGTTAGCCGTATTGTCGGGCTGAACGAGAGGAAGGTCGGGGATGCACTTGTCGATTTCCGAGATTATGAAGTCGATGTTCTCGTCTACGGTGTTGCGGTCGATTTCGTCAGGCTTGATTGTCGGGTCGGAACGGCGGTCGCCCCAGATGAAGACGGGACCATAGCGGCGGAAGAGCTGGAAATAGTCGTAAGCGCGGAGGAAACGTGCCTCTGCCATGGCGCGCACTTTTTCCTCGTCGGTGAAGTCCGGGCAACTGTTCACGTTTTCCATGAAGATGGATGCCTGCTCGATGCCGGTATAGAGGTAGCGCCAGTTGTTGAAGTATGCGTATGTCGGACCGAAGTCGCCGGTGCGGATGTTCAGATAGGTTACCCACTGTGTCCAGCCGAAGTTGGCGTCGTCGCTGATGGATGTCACGAAGCCGTCGCCGCCGGGGAATACTTCCGCCGACGTGTTCGTTCCCATGTATTCCGCCTCGTAGGGCAGATAGCTGTATACGTGGTCGAGGTACTGCAGCGTGGTCGCGCGTTTGTTGAATACCTCCTGCAGGGTCAGCTGGTCGTCGAGCTTGACGTCGAGGTAGTCGCTGCACGAGGTCAGGGCGAAGCCCGCGGCAACGAGTGCCAGACCTGATGTTATTATCTTGTTCATACTGATGTTTCCTGATTAGAAGTTTACGTTAAGACCGATGGAACCGGTACGCATCTGGGGGTATCTTGTGCCGTTTGCTGTCTCGAGCTCGGGGTCCCAGAGCTTGAATTTGCTGAAGGTGAGCAGGTTGACGCCCTGAAGATAGAGACGTACCGTGCTGATGCCGGCTTTCTCGAACCATTTCTTGGGGAAAGTATAGCCCACTTCGGCGTTTTTCAGACGGATGAAGCTGCAGTCGCGCTGCCAGTAGGTCGAGGCTTCCTGGTTGTTGGCAATCTTGCTGATGGCAAGGCGGGGATAAGGAGCATTCGGGTCGGGGTTCTCGAGGGTCCAGCGGTTGTCGGCGACCTCAGCGAAAATCTGACCTTTGTCCCATACGTTTTCCGATGCTCCGTAGAACGAAGCGCCGCCTATGAGACGGGTGATGTGACCTACGCCCTGGAAGAATACGGAGAAGTCGAAGCCTTTCCAGCTTGCGCTGACGCCGAAGCCGTAGCTTATCTCGGGAATCTGTGTATAGCCGATTGCCACGCGGTCGTAGGCGTCGATCTGGTTATCGCCGTTGATGTCCTTGTACTTGATGTCACCGGGACGGACCATGCCGAATGTCTGCTTCGGACTGTTGGCGATGTCGTCTTCCGACTCGAAAAGACCGAGAGCAATAAGACCGCGCTGCTGCAGGTAGGCGAAGCCTGCCTCGCTCTGGTACGGCCAAACGGGTGTCGGCTTGTCGTCGTACATCTTCTTGTTGCGGTTGTATGTGAATGTTCCGCGTGCCGATATGAACCAGTCGCCGAACTTGCGGTTTGCCTCGAGCGACATATCGATACCCTGGTTGCGCATCTTGCCGAGGTTGACGTACTGCTGTACGTTGTGACCTACGACCGAAGGAATGGACTGCTGGAGGATGTAGATACCGGAGCGTTTCTCATAGAAGTAGTCGGCGTTGAGCTGGAGTGAGTTGTTGAAGAACGCGAGTTCGACACCGAAATTCTTCTTGATTGCCTTTTCCCAGGATACGTCGTCGTTGCCGGGGACACCGGTGGTCACGCCGCCGGGGATTTTGATGGTGTGGTTAGTGCCCCAGATGAAGCCGTTGGCGCCTGCCTGCATTTCGGTGTTGAAGGCGAAGCGGCGGTTACCGCCGATCTGGTCGTTACCGATCTCGCCGTAGGATGCCTTGAACTTGAGGAGGTTCCACTTCGGGGTCAGGCTCTCCCAGAATTTTTCGTTACTGAGGATGTATCCGACGGCGAACGAGGGGAAGAAACCGAAGCGGTTCTTCGGCGAGAAGTTCTCGGAACCGTTGTAGCCGAAGTTGAACTCGGCGAAGTAGCGGCTGTCGAAGGAGTATGTCGCACGACCGGCGATACCGATGTTCTTGTTCGGGAATGCGGCGATGTAGTTGCCGGGGAAATTGTTGGTGTAGCTGCGCATGTTGAAGTTGAACATGGCGCTTACCGCGTGCTTGTTGGCGAAAGTGCGGTCGTAGGTAGCGGATGCCTCGAAGTTCCAGTTGCGGTTGCCCCAGTTGGAGCGGGCGAGCGTCATGTAGTCGTTGCCGGCTGCTTTCTGGTGGAAGATGAGGTTGCCGTTCTCGTCACGACCGCCGTCGAGGTTGACGTTGACGTACGACTGCTCCGGAGTGATGGTGCGGTCGAGGGTCGAGCCGTTGGCGGCGTCCCATGCGAACTTGACGTTTGCCTTAAGACCGGGGGTGATGATGTCCGAGAAGTCCTGTGTAAGGGAGATGAGGGACTGCGACGTGTTCGAAAAGTCCTGCGAGTAGCCCTTCTGGTTCAGGAGGTAGTAGGGGTTGAAGCCGCCGTACGGGAAAGCTGGTGTGCCGTCAGAGTAGATGGTAGGTGTCGACACCGGTGTGGTGAGGATTGTCCATGTATAGATGTCGGCGAGGGGATAGCCCGGACGGTTCTTTGTGGCGTAGAGGTTGGCGAGCGAGATGCCTAACTCTGTCGTGCGTGTGACGTTGATGTCGACGTTGGCGCGGAAGTTGAACTTCGTATAACGCATCTGTGCGTCGTAGCGGTCGTTGTCCGCTATGTTGAAGATTGAGCTTTCGGTGTAGAACGAGCCGCCCACGTAGTAGCGTACGTTCTGCGTACCGCCCGTCACGTTCAGGTTGACGCGGGTGGTGCTTGCGCGGTCCTTGAAGATGGTCTTCATCCAGTCGACGTTCGGGTAGAGGTCGGGGTCGACGTTGTTGATGTATTTAGCCATCTCTGTGGGCTGTACGGCGAGACTGCCGGAAGCGTCAAGGGTGATGTCGTTGTAGAATTTGAGCCATTGCTCGGCGTTGGCGAGTTTCGGAAGTTTCACCGGATTGGTGAAGCCGTACTCAACTTTCGCCGATACTTTAGGCTTCGATTCAGTACCGCGCTTTGTGGTGATGAGCACGATACCGTTCGCACCGCG
Organism: Muribaculaceae bacterium; assembly: GCA_017937625.1. GTDB lineage: Bacteria > Bacteroidota > Bacteroidia > Bacteroidales > Muribaculaceae > CAG-873. The sequence continues at coordinate 4,008 of JAGBDG010000125.1, forward strand.
CACACCGTAGAGCGCCGTCGCGGTTGCGTCCTTGAGGATGGAGAACGACTGGATGTCTTCGGGATCCACAAGGTCCATGGAACGTTCGACACCGTCCACAAGCACGAGAGGACGGTTGTTAGCGCCGAAGGAGCTGATACCGCGGATCCAGAAGTCGGCGCCCGCGCCGGGTTCGGCGGTGCGCTGCATTACTACGGCGCCGGCAATCTTACCTGCTATCGCCGACGACAGGTTCGCTACCGGTATGCGGAGAGTGGCGGCATCGATGGTCGAGATGGCGCCCACGATACTCTCTTTCTTCTGTTTACCGTATGCCACGACCGTCACTTCGCCGAGCTCTTCGCTCTGGGGACGAAGTTCTATGTCCACGACATTCTGGTTTGCCCTGAATGTTTTCGGAGTCATGCCGATGAAACTTACCTCAAGCTCGCTGTCGTAAGGTACTTCTATCGAGTATGTGCCGTCGACGTCTGTCATTACGCCTTTGGCTCCGTTTTTCACCTTTACAAGTGCTCCGGGGACGCCTTCGTGGGTCTCGTCTGTTATCTTGCCGGTGACTTTCACTAAAGTCTGCTGCTTCTTAACCTTTTGGGTGTTGTTCTGCGGTTCCGGGTTGCCCGCTGCCTGCAGCGGTAACGCAGGGCATAGGCACAACATCGCTGTCAGGCTGCATAAAGTGAGGAAGCGTTGTGATTTGTGCATTTGCTGATGGTATTAGATTATAGTATAGGTCTCGTTTTTCTTTTGGGAAACTTTACTTCCGCATAAAGTTGTTTTTAATATTCAATGACGGTTTTTCTTTATTGGTATTAATTAATTTAAGTTTTAGTATGTCAATTTTCAAAGGGCAAAGTAAATAATATTTTTGCTATTTTCAAAATATATTAACATAATTCTTTTCATTATATTAAAAGATTTTTAAGAAATGGCACAAAAAAAGCGGAGCACTTCGAAAGATGTGCTCCGCTGAGTTATGCAGTTGTTTTTCAGTAGTTGGACGCTTTGCGCTCGAACCATCCCTGGTCTACGCCGCATACAGGGCAGCGCTTGGGCGCGGCTTTTGCCGTGATGGTGAATCCGCAGTTGATGCACATCCAGTCGACGGGAGTGTCTTCCTCGAATTCAGTTCCGGTCTCGAGGCGTTCGAGCAGTTTCAGGTAGCGCTGCTCGTGCATCTGCTCGACCTTGGCGACGAGCTTGAATGTGTTGGCTATCTGCGGGAATCCTTCTTCCTGAGCGATTTTTGAGAAATTCTCATAGAGGACACCCCATTCCTCGCGCTCGCCTGCAGCTGCCTCGGCAAGGTTCTTCGCAGTGTCGCCTACCACTCCGGCAGGGTATGCCGCTGTTATTTCTACCATGCCTCCTTCGAGATGGCTGAAGAACTGACGTGCGTGCTGCAGTTCCTGTTCTGCCGTCTGACGGAATACGGAAGCAATCTGTCGGTATCCTTCTTCTTCCGCTTTTGCCGCAAAGAGGGTATAACGTGAGCGTGCCTGACTTTCGCCTGCGAAAGCGGCAAGAAGATTGTGTTCTGTGCGCGTGCCTTTTATGCTTTTCTGTTCCATAAACTTATGTTATTCTAAAGTGTTCTGTTGATATTTTGTTATAGGAAAACAAATATCATCTCCGATTGTTCATTTGCTTGGAACATGTTTGCCGCAGGGGGAACACAGAGACGCGAGGAAAATTAACATCGACAAAATTAAGGTAATTAAGGCGAATTCTTGTTAAATAAAAGGGAAATTTGTCTCCTAAGGCGTTTATATCTAAAACATTTAGTAATACAACGCTTAAACTATAACTATGGGATCAAGTCTTTTTCGTGCCAAGATACTCGCCTTACAGAAAAATCTGCTGAATTTCGCATATACACTGACATCCAACCGCGACGACGCCTACGACCTTCTGCAGGACACGACGCTTAAGGCGCTCGTCAGCGAGGACAAGTATGTGGACAATGTCAATTTCAAAGGATGGGTATTCACAATAATGCGTAATCTCTTCATCAACAATTACCGAAAGCAGATGCGTTCGGTTGTCGTTGTCGACAAGAGTGATGATTTATATCAGATCAACGGTTCGCAGGATCTTGCGACAGACGATCCTGAAGGCGCGATGAACACCAGCGAGATCAACAGTGCCATTTCGTCTATCCCCAGCGAGTACGGAGAGCCGCTGTCGCTCTTTATCGCCGGATACCACTACGACGAGATAGCGAAACGCATGAATCTGCCGCTCGGAACAATAAAGAGCCGTATTTTTCAGGCGCGCAAGCGTCTTCAGTCGCGCCTCTCCGACCTGCGCTATGAATAGTTTACTGGTATAGGTAACGTTTGATTGACCGCTTCGGCGTCTTCTCGAATTCCTCGTCGAACAGTTTATAGCCGCTCACCTGGCTGAACGACGGCAGCTGCGCATTGAGATTCCTGATGTTTTCGTCCATCTGCTTCTTGATGCCGGTCTGGTCGAGTCCCTGTTTTTGGGCGTTCTCGAGGTCGGGATGTATGAGAGCGAAAATCTTGCCGTCGCGCGACACCACCAGCGATTCGGCGACGTAGGGCATATTGTTAAGAATCTGTTCGATTTCTTCGGGATAGATGTTCTGACCTGATGCTCCGAGAATCATGTTCTTGTCGCGTCCGCGCAGATAGATGAATCCGTCGGCGTCGGTCTGGGCGATGTCGCCCGTCCGCATCCAGCCGTCCGGTCCCATCACGGCTTTCGTTTCCTCCGGGTTCTTGAAATAGCCCTGCATGACGTTGGCGCCGCGTACCGACAGCACGCCCGGTTTGTTGATCGGGTCGGGAGAGTCGATCATGATTTCCATACGGTCGACGACTCGTCCGCAGGAACCCGCACGGTTCACGTTCCACGGTGCGTAGCTGATCAGGGGTCCGCATTCGGTCATGCCGTAGCCTATGGTGTATGGGAATTCTATCTTGCGGAGGAATTCCTCGACGTCCTTGTTGAGCGGGGCGCCTCCGATAATCATTTCACGCAGCTGACCGCCGAAGGTCTCCGTAAGCTTGTTCTTTATTTTCTCAAGCAGTTTCTTGTCGACGAAAGGTATGGCAAGGAGTATCTTCATCACCGGCTTGTCGAGCATAGGGAAAACACGTGTCTTGATGATTTTCTCGATGACGAGCGGTACGGTGATGATGAGCTTGGGATGTACTTTCGCGAATGCCTCCATGATTATCCGCGGCGAAGGTGTGCGCGTAAGAAAATTGATATGGCAGCCCTTTACGAAAGGATGCAGGAGCTCTATCGAGAAGCCGAACATGTGGGCGAGAGGCAGCATGCACACAGTCCCGTCGCCGGGCAGAAGAAAGTTCAGACCGTCGATGCTGTACTGTATGTTGCTCCAGAGACTTTCGTAGCAGAGCATCACGCCTTTCGAGAAGCCCATCGAGCCGGATGTGTAGTTGATGAGCGCAAGGTCTTGCGGCTCGAAGTCGGGATAGTTCACATCGTCGGGCGTGAAGCGTTCCGGATAAGTCTCGCCGAAGAAGCGGTTGAGCTTCTCGCGTGCTTCGGTAAGCTGTTTGTTGCGGCTGAACAGGAGAGAGTAGTCTGTGATTTCCAGCACGCCCTTGATGTGCGGCATGTGCTCGTGGTCGAGATTCTCCCACGTGTTTGAGTCTGTGAACAGAAGCTTTGCCTCGCAGTGGCATACGAGGTGGTGTACGGTGTCTGCCTTGAAATCGTGGAGAATGGGCACTGTCACGGTTCCGTAGGTCAGCGAAGCTATGGCAGCTATCGCCCAGTGTGCGCTGTTTTTACCGCAGAACGCTATTTTGTCACCTTTTTCAAGACCGGCATGGCGGAAAAGTATATGGAGTTTTGCCACTTTCCTCGCCACATCGCGATATGTGTATGTTGTGCCGTAGAAGTCAGTGAGAGCCGGCAGATCCCAGTTCTGTTTTATCGACTGACTGATGTATGCGTTCAAAGTGGTGCAAGGTTCCATATTGTATGTTGTTTTTCGTGTTGTCTGTTATTCTTGATTGTTCTCGCCTTTCATAATGGCTGTCAGGCGTTGCGCTGCGAGTCCGACCTCGTAGCCGCGCGAAACGGCAGCCCGAAGGATTTTTTGCCTGCGTATGCGGGGGTCATCGTCGTGTATGCTTTTGATTTTAGAGGCTAAGAGCGATTCGAGACGTTCTTGGTAGATATTCTCGTCTATCTCTTCCATTGCCTCGTCAATAAGTTCGGCGGATATTTTCTTGGCAGAAAGCTCCATGCGTATCTTTATGCGTCCCCAGCGGTTGAAGCGATACTTGTCGCGCACAAAAGCGCGGGCGAATCGGCTGTCGTCGACGAAGCGGCGCCGGCGCAGCGAGTAGATGACAGCCTCTATGTCGTCGGGTGACAGTTTCCATGTCCGCATCTTCGCAATAAGCTCCGAGCTGCAGTGCTCGCTGCGGCTGCAAAGCGCTTCGAGGCGTTCAAGCGCGCGTTCCGGGGGCAATGGTGCTGTCATGATTCGCTGCTTTGAGTTGCTGCCGCATAGCGTTCCGCCCCGAGATAGTCGCGGAAGATTCCCACGCCTGTGAAGCCCTTGGCGGAGAGCATTTCGGATATTTCTTTGGCAAAACGCGGATTGATTTCGAAGAACAGCTGTCCGGACGGTCGGAGCGCCTTACGGGCATAGTCGGCTATGGCGTTGTAGAATTTCAGAGGGTCGCTGTCCGGCACGAAAAGTGCCAGGGCGGGCTCATAGGAGAGCACACGGTCGTCCATCGTGGCTTTCTCCGACTCGCAAACATACGGCGGATTGCTGACGATGATGTCATATTCAGGTGCGGAAGACGCGCGCAGTGAAAGTGCGTCGGCTTTTCTGAAATCGACTCCGGCGTGAAGATTCGTGGCATTCTTCTTTGCCACGGCAAGTGCGCCGTCGCTTATGTCAATACCATCGACCCGGGCGAAAGGCAACGCACGCGACAGGGCAACGGCTATGCACCCCGACCCCGTGCAGACATCAAGCACGCGGAGGTCGCTCTTGCCTTCCCAACGGTCGGTTATCATGTCTACAAGACCTTCCGTCTCCGGACGCGGGATGAGAACGTCCTGCGTGACGGTGAAGTCCATGCCCATGAACCGTGCCTTTCCGACCACATACTGCACCGGCTCGCCGGCAAGTACCCGCTCCACCGCGTCGCTGATATGCCGCATTGTGAAGTCGAGAATCTCGCGGTCGCCGTTCACGAATATGTAGTTGCGGTCATAGCCGGCGACGTCCTCGAAGATTATGCGCGCGGTGTACTCCGCCTCGCTTCCGAGTGGCGCCAGTCTGCCGACCGTCTGCCGGAAATAGTCGCGGATAGTCGTCATTTCTTGTCGTCCGATTCTTCGTCCGTGTCGTAGTATTCTTCGGCGTCGTCCCAGTCGATATCGTCGCCCCATTCTTCGGCACTGATGCTCCTGAGGTCTTCGGCTTCCTGGTCCTCATCGTCTTCCGAGGGTTCGTATTCGAAGATGAAATCGTCCTCCTCGCGCACGCGGTGGTGTCCGTCGAGCGGACTATGGACAATCTCGTCGGTGCGTATCTTGTTGTTCTCGTCAGTTATGGCGCTCCAGAGCATGTCCTTCAGCTCGGTGATGCCCTGACCGGTCACGGCGGATATGAACACATGCGGCACATCGTCGGGAACTGTCTTGGCTATTTCCTCCATAAGCTCCTCGTCGAGCATGTCGCATTTCGATATGGCGAGTACGCGCTGCTTGTCCATCAGCTGCGGGTTGAACTGCTCAAGCTCGCGCAGCAGTATTTCGTATTGTTCCTTGATGTCGTCGGCGTCGGCGGGTATCATGAAAAGAAGCACGGCGTTGCGCTCGATGTGGCGAAGGAAGCGCAGACCGAGACCTTTGCCCTCGCTCGCGCCTTCGATGATGCCGGGGATGTCCGCCATGACGAACGAGCGGTTGTCGCGGTATGCCACAATGCCGAGCTGCGGCTCCATTGTGGTGAACGGATAGTCGGCTATTTTCGGTTCGGCGGCGCTCACAGCCGACAGCAACGTGGATTTTCCTGCGTTGGGGAATCCGACGAGACCTACGTCGGCAAGCATTTTCAGCTCGAGGATGATGCTGCGCTCTATGGCGGGCTCGCCTGGCTGGGCGTAGCGTGGAGTGCGGTTGGTCGAGCTCTTGAAGTGCCAGTTGCCCAGTCCGCCGCGTCCGCCGCGGAGAAGTTTCACTTCCTGACCGTCGTCGGTCACCTCGCACAGGTATTCGCCGGTCTCGGCGTCGAACACCACGGTGCCGCACGGTACTTCCACAACGACGTCCTCGCCGTCTTTGCCGAAGCTTCTGCCTCCGGAGCCCGAGCCTCCGTTGCCGGCGAAGATATGTCTGCGGTATTTCAATGGCAGCAAAGTCCACATGTTGCGGTTGCCTTTTAGTATTATATGACCTCCGCGACCTCCGTCTCCGCCGTCGGGTCCGCCTTTGGGCACGTACTTAGCGCGGTAGAAATGCCGTGAGCCGGCGCCGCCCTTGCCCGAGCGGCATAATACCTTTACATAATCGATGAAATTTGAATCTGCCATGTTTTGTGTCGGTTATATAACATATAATAGAAAAACGCCTTAGGCTCTCAAGAGTTCGATTGCGACATCGCCTTGTGGTGGCGCATCAGTTCTGCCGCCTGACGGAAGTCGACGGGAGAGCCAACGTCGATCCATGTTCCGCGTATCGGATAGTATGTCACTTTCTTGCCGCGAGCTATCGCCGTGGCTATGAGATCGGTGGCGTCGGTGCGCTTGCCCGGCTCGAGCATGCGCAGCACTTCGTTGGAGAAAATATAGATTCCGGCGTTGGCGTAGTAGGAGTACGACGGTTTTTCCTCAATCGCCGTCACTCGCGATGTGTCGCCGCTGTCGAAGGATAGTATGGCGTAAGGCACCGATACCTGGTAGGGCACCGCTGCTATGCTGATGTCGGCACCTGCCGAGCGGTGGCGCAGGTACATGTCCTCGAACGATATTGTCGTTATCAGGTCGGAGTTCATCACTATGGTCTCGCCCGGCTTCGATGCCGCGTCGGTGAGAGTCACGGCGCCGATGGTGCCAAGCGGCTCGTCCTCGCGCACACATTTCACGTCGACGCCGGCGACGGGCTTGGAGAAATGCTCGTAGATCTGTTCCGAGAGGTATCGGGTGCATACGGTGATGTCCTCGACGCCTGACGAGGCGAGAAGCTCGACGTTATAGTCGATGATTGCCTTGCCTTCGATTTCGAGAAGCGGCTTCGGGCATGTCAGTGTAGCCGGACGCAGTCTCTCTCCCTTTCCGCCTGCCATGAGCACGGCGCTCAGCGGCAGGACCGTGGTGCGTTTCGTCAGGTCTATCAGCGTATCGGGGCGTCCATCTGCGTCGAGGACGGGAATAAGCATGATGCCGTCCTGACGGAAACGGCGCAGCTGCGCGGGGTCGATGTCGCCCGACCGGAGGCTGCGGAACGAGCGGCGGCACGCCGAGCCGACTGTCGACGAGAGGCGTGCTCCCCCGATGAGCGCGCGGCGTATGTCGCCGTCGGTGAGCGAGCCGGTGACACGACCGTCGGAGTCAACGGCGAAAAGCGTCATCACTCCGCCCGACAGAGCGTTGAGCTGTGTCAGGGCGTCTATAAGGCTCGCGTCCTCTTTTATTATATGCCTTTTGTCCATTTCTCTTTCATTATTTCTTCGGCGCGCGCCCAGTCGGCTGGCGTGTCAAGGTCTATGCTGCGTTCCTGAGGCATGATGTACGGCTTGCGGACGGGGAACTCGCCCATGGGCATCGCTCGCAGCGACTCCGGCTTGATGACGTACACCGCGCCGTTGTATTCCAGTACCTCAGGCGCGTCCTGGCGCCGAGTGTATAGTCCGTCGCCCTTGCACACGTGCAGGTTGCCGCATGCGTCGGTCTCGAAAAGGTTGTAGTATGGGTTGGCGTCGGAGCGGCAAACGCTCACTATCATGTCTTCCTCGCCTGTATAGAGCCTCATTGCTCCGGTGATGTCCTCGGCTTCGCGGAACGGCGATGTCGGCTGCAGGAGCACCACGCAGTCGTAGTCTATGCCGTGTCCGGTAGCCCAGTCCATGGCGTCGAGCATGAAGTCGCGCGACGCCGAGGTATCGGTGGCGAGCTCGGCAGGGCGCATGTAGTCGACCGCCAGACCGCACTTGCGTGCCGTATCGGCAATCTCCTCGTCGTCGGTCGACAGCATGATATATCCTGGATATACGGCGCAGGCGGCTTTGGCGGCGTCGATGCTGTAAGCTATCAGCGGACGTCCGCCCAGCGGCTTGATGTTCTTGTGCGGTATGCCTTTGCTTCCGCCGCGCGCGGGGATGATATACAGCGGTTTCATTGCTTCAGGTCGTAAAAACTTTTTGGCGCCACGGGCAGTTCGCCTAAGAACTCAAGGATTCTGCCAGTCATGCGGCCAAGAGTGTCTTTTTTATAGTAAGGGTTCTCGCGTCTGGCGGCAAGAGCCTGCATTTCGGCCGAGAGAGCTTTTTCTATCGCCCCGGCTATGGCGTTTTCTTCGGCATGGCAGTGGATGACCGACGGAGCTGCCGTGCGTCCACGCTGGCGTATGCCTATGTCGACGGTCGGGACGCCAGCCGACGGAGCTTCGACTATGCCGCTCGACGAGTTGCCGATGACGGCTACGGCAAGCGGCAGCAGCGACTGGTAGCGTACCATGCCGAGCGACTTTACGAAGCGTACGCGGTCGGCATGTGCTGCTGCGAAGTCGGTGAGCGATTTCATAACAGCCTCGCCGCCGGCATCGTTGTTCGGAGCCGTTATCACAAGCTGCAGCTCCGGAAAACGCTCCAGGGCGGCAAGCATGGCGTGTGCCTGTTCGGCGGGGCTCGCGGTGTCGTTAGTCGCGGGATGGAAGGTGACTACAGCTGTCGGCTTCGTGAGGTCGAGACCGAGGAATGCCTCAAGCTCCTTGCGGCTCAGCTTTTTGACGTTCAGGGCGTTCCATACGCCTATCGCGCCCGTGTCGCTCACCCTGTCGGGCTGTTCGCCGAGCTGAATGACGCGGCGCCGGTAGTCCTCGGTGGCTGTAAGGTGCAAGGTCGACAGCTTCGTTATGGCGTGGCGGAAGCAGTCGTCGAGCGCTCCTTCCGAGATTTCTCCGCCGGCTATGTGGATTATGGGTATATGGAGCATGGCTGCGGCGGAAGCGGCGCCGAGCATCTCGTAGCGGTCGCCGAGTATCACCACGGCGTCGGGTTTGAGTTCCGACAGTGCTGTCGCCGTACCGTCGAGGCAGCGTGCCATGACATGAGCGCGCGAGAGGTCGTCGTCGCCGTCCGTTTGGCACGGCACGCGACGCGACACAGCAAAACCGTCGCGCTCTATCTCGTCGACGGTCATGCCGTATTTCTCCACAAGGTGCATGTTCGTGGCAATAATCTGAAGTTCAACCGCGCCTGAATCCCTCATCGCACGCGCCACCGGACTAAGCAGACCCCAGTCGGCGCGTGTGCTCGTGATAAAGCACAGTCTTTTCTTCGCTCTTGTTTCCATAAACACACAAAATTACTAAAAAATCCCCACCCCGCAAAAAATCCTTTTCCGCCTCAGCATAAAATGCCGCGACGGGGTGAAAAAGCCCGCCACGGCATCGCTTGTGTCAGAAATTGTGTATCTTATGGATTGTCAGAGCTTGCTGACCGCGCCCATGAACAGTATCGAGCCGGTGGAGGATTCGCGTATCATGAACGCGAACGCCCTGTCGACTATCAGGTCGTTGCTCGGACTCGGACCGGCGCTATTATCTAAGCCTATTCCTGTCACGGCAGCGGCTTCGGTCCCTTCTTCGTCAAAGGTGATGCTTGTGGCTTGTTTTATAAAGGAAACATACGAGTTCACATTCGACATCCGCGAGAAATCAGCCTCGGAGGGGAGAAATGCCTTCTGCATCCCGAGCGCCTTCATCACGTCGTTAAGATGCATGTCGCTTTCGATGGTGAATTTCGGGAAGCTGACACGTCCGCAGTATCTGCAGTGAATATTGCTTTCGACAGCTGCGAATTCTTCTTCTGTCAGCCCTGCGAGGTAGTCGGTGACATTCACGCCGTTGTCGGGCAGCACGATAAGGAGTTCGTATGCCCCGTTGCCGTAGGGTATCCTTCCCCATGTCGCGCCTTTGTCGTCGTAGCAACCGCTGAATTCGTACCCGCTCGCGTTCATCATCATAGGCTGGCTCACGCTGCCGTCGGCATTGTGGAATTCGCCTTTAGCCGTAAGCGATTTGTCGAACTTGTCCGTCCAGAATCCCTTGAAGTAAAGAGCGTTCATCAGGAAAATGCAGGGCGATTTGAGAGTGTCTTTCAGAAATTCGCTGATAAGACCGTTCGTCTTGTCGCTCGCCCATGCGTTGATCTGCTTGCGCGTTTTTTCCGTAGTCAGCTCTACATTGAATATCTCGGCGCCGTATGCGCTCTTGTTCTCCGTGATGAAGCTGTTGTACACAGGGAAGGCATTGTCGATCCAGAGCGAATTGGCGAGTGAGAGTGTTGTCGACTGGTCGGCAGCGGAAAATTCTTCGGCTATGCGTCTGTTGAAGCGGTTGACAGCATCGAGTTCTTTGTCGCCGAACCCAATTGCGTCGAGGATTTCGGCGCGTGTCTCGCCGTCGGCACCGTTGGCGAGCATTGAAAGACACATCGATGCGCTAAGTGGCGACACCATGATGTTGTCGGCGTCCGATTCTTCGGCGATTTTTGTAAAAAGTCCGAAAGAGAAGGCATTCTGCTGCGCGACAACAGCTTTTTCTTCATCGGTAAGGACTATCGGTTTGAACTTTGACGGAACATTTCCGCCGCCATTCTCTTCGCTGTCGGAGCATCCGGGCAGCACGGCAGCCGTTGCAAGCAACAATGCTGACAGACTCAGTTTTTTCATAACATTCATGGTTGTGATGAGATATAGATAAGTTAAAAAACGTGTTTCTATAATATCAAATCCCGCAGAATCCAAAACCTTGCATCCGCTGCAAAAAAAAAATTTATCACCGGAAATAATGGGAGATTTGGGAACACAAGGAAGGATAAGCCGGCGCTTCGCGTTTCGAGCGGGCGCACGCTCCGCGGCTTGCTCGAATGAGATGGCGATGGCTGTCCGGCAGCTTCGCAGCCGGTTAAAGGGAAATCGCCCTCCCAGGGCTTGGCAGATTGGTGGCTCGGAGGTCTCGGAGTTCTCGGAGAACGCAGAGAAATATTATCTGATATCAGTAAGTCAATGTCCGCGTGCCGGCGGTTTGTCTTTGGGACGCGGAGCAGGCTACCGCTATCGAGGTCGTGCGGCGCACGACGAAGGTGG
>JAGBDG010000126.1 GCA_017937625.1 Muribaculaceae bacterium
GCTCCGTTCTTTGCTCCTGCCTCGCCGACGCCGTTAATCCAGGCGACTCCTGTCCAGGCATCCACGCTGACAGTCCGGAGGCTGACTTTGACAACCTCGGTGTAGATTGTCCAAGTAAGGTCTTCGCCGTATGAGCGCACAATGACTTCGAAAGGCTTGCTCCCGTCGAAGGTAGAGCCTTCCGCGAGGTCAGGCGACATGGTGCTGCCGACCGGACCAAGCTTTGCACGGACCACAGCAATTTTGTCAAGCGGCTTGGAATCACTGACGTTAATGATAATGCGTCTTCCTGCCGCATCGATGACACTTTCGCCAATCTGTCCTTCCACTTCGAAATAGCGTACAATGTCCTGCTTGCCGACTATCTGCCATGTATACTGCTGGTAGAGCTCGAGAGTAGCGATGTAAGGCGAGGAAAGATCTATGGGGTTTTCAAACGGATTGCCGACAAGATGTGCTCCCGGAGTGAGGCTATAACCCGTCACTCTGACCGCACGAATGTTGACTTCTTCGGGAAGGGTGACCGTGACGCGCATCGCCGTACTGTCGATGACAGTTCCTCCGTCTTGTCCTTTGACATCAAAAGTCAGGAAGTTAGCCTGGATGCGCGGGTTGGGTATATCATTCTTGATACACGATGTGAGCGCCGCGAGAGCAATGACCAATATGGTGAAATGATACTTCTTCATATTACTACCATCAGTCCGAAATTGATGTTGAAGATGTTGAAGCGGAAGTTGGCGCCGGAAGTGACTCGGGTACCTTCGTCGATGCCGTCGGTCGTCTGCTGTTCTTTCTTCCATTTAAGACCGAAAACACCGAACGAGACATTGAAGGCGACGCAATCCTGAATGAACACGCACACACCGGGGCTGAAATTGAGAGCTCCTTGCGTGATGATAGTGCGGGTGTCCTTCGGCTCGTTGTTGTAAAGGCGCTTGAAGCGCGACGAGCCTGCTCCGAACGAGAGATCTACTTCATTGAAAATTCCGAAGATACCGGAATTGTCAAGACCGATATAGTTGCGGTAGAACGTCGATACGCTCAGAGTCTCCTGAAAGTAGCTCACGTCGCGCAGAGTAAAGCTCAGGTCGTCGCTGAAGTCTACGCCGAGTTTGCCGAGGTCTGCTGTTCCGCGGGTGTAGTTGAAACGCAGACCGATCGACTGGTTGTTATGAATGAAATATGAAATGAACGGCTTTATAGAGAACAGCCTGCCGTCGAAATCCACATCTTTCAGCATTGAGAGAACCTGAACGTCCTCTGTCTGAAGCTCGCCGTATGACGCCGTGAGTCCGAAACTCCATTTTCCGCGTGGTATGTACAGATAGTTGAAAAGTCCGCGGTCGAAACGTCCGAAGTTCTGCTCGGGCAGGATGATTGACATGGTGTCGCCGTCGACAACGACATGCTCGATGCTGTCGGCATCGAGATGCCTCGTGCTCTTGCGGACAATCTGCGCTTCCGCCGGAATCACACAGCAGACCGAAAGAATCGCCAGAATCAGAGTATAAATCGCTTTCTTCATGCCGTTAAATGTAGAACATCACTCCGAAAGTGATTGAAAACAGATTGATTTTGAAGTTTGCCTGCTTGGTGTGGCGGTTGGCAATGTATATCTGGTCGGTAGTCGAGCGGGTATGGTTGTAGTTGAAACCGAGTACGCCCACGTTTACCTCGAGGGCGGAGTAGTTGTTCAGAAAAACCGACAGACCGGGGGCGACACCGATATTGAACTGAAGATTGCGCTCGTACGTGCCTGTAAGGTCTTTGCCTGAGCCGTTGCATAGCTTCGACTGACCTCCGCCCATCTGAGCCTGTATCTCGTAGAACAGACCGAAGCGCGTGCTTCTCCCCAGACTTAAATAATTACGGAAGATAGCTGTGCCTATGTAGCTGTGGCTGATGCTGTAAAGATTGTCGATGTTGTATGACGTCTCCGAGTCGAGAATGATGTCGCCGCTTTTCAGTTGAGTACGCTGGCGCTGATAGGAGAAGCGTCCGCCTGCCGCAAGATTGTCCTTGAAACAGAACATTACAGTCGGACTCACCTTGAAGGAATAGCTGTCGCCGTTGATGCTTTCGAATATCAGGAACTGATAGTTGTCCTGGTCCGATTGCGAATAGCTCACACTGACACCTGCGATCCATGCGCCTTTCGGCACAAAGGACACCTGCTCTATCTTTCTCTTGAATTCCTCCTGAGCGCCGGCTTTGAACGACTGCAGTCCTGTCGCGAGGACCGCAAGCGCGAGGAGGTATCTGAATATTGTTCTCATGCAGGATAGATGTGATTTCTTCGATTATTTCTCGTCTTTTTCGGTAGATTTGGCAAAAAACCTCGTAAAATTACAAAAATATTTCCACATACAAGCGCACTTGCCGCAAATTGTCAGTTCAGACAGGCGGCAATGGTGAACGTCAGGGCATAGACGGACATGGCGACGGATGTCATTCCGAGCAGCGGCGTAAGGCGGTGTCCCTCCCGGCGGTTCATGGCGAGAACTATCAGGCAGGAAACGATCAGATATAGTACGGGGACAGTCCGCCATGCGGCGCCGAGCTTAAGCCAAGACGGAGCCATCAGAAGCACTGCGACAAGAGAGTCGGCGATGTATAGCAGGGGCATGGAGCCGGAGGGGAGGGTCGTGGCGAGCGTGTGCTTGCCGACAACCGTGTCATCCTCCCGGTCGCGATAGTTGTTGACGATGAGGACGTTGGCGCCCATAAGACCGATGCTGACTGATGCGAGGAACACAGGCGCGCTCCAGTGCAGTGCCTGGACATAGTAAGTGAAGTTGACAGGTACCAGTCCGAAAAAGACCAGCACTCCGGCTTCTCCGAGGCAGTGGGTCGAGAGCGGGTAAGGACCGGCGCTGTATGCGAGCGCTCCCAGAGCGACGGCGATACCGACGAATATCAGCCACGCGCCGCCCCAGTAGGTCAGCGTCAGTCCGGCAAAGGCGGCGAGGCAGAGCACGGCGAAGGTGGCGCGCAGCATGCTTCGCGGCGATATGTCGCCCTCCGTCACTCCGCGGCGCGGTCCTTCGCGCCCTGCCTTGTCGCGTCCTGCGCGGTAGTCGAAGTATTCGTTTGCGAAATTCGACGCAATCTGGCATAACACTGCAAAAATAAGACAGATGGCGGCAGGCACGGCGCGGAACGTGCCGTCAGTTATGTTAAAACCGACGGCAGCGATGACTCCCGCTACACTTACCGGCAGTGTCCGCAACCGCATGGCTTCTATCCAGGCTTTAGTTTTCATTATTTTATTATTTTGGGTGCAAAATTACGAAATAAAGTTTACCAAGTACTAATTTTAACTCTATATCGCTCATTTTTGCCTTTGTGCTAAAGCGAAAAATTTGTAACTTCGCGAAAAAATCAGGCACATGTCAGACTACCCATTACTTGAACGCCTCGATGGACTCGACGCTCGCTTTCAGGAAGTGAGCACTCTTATAACAGACCCGGCTGTCATTGCCGATATGAAAAGATATGTCAGACTGTCGAAGGAATATAAGGATCTCGAGCAGCTTACTTCTCTCACCAGAAAGTACCGCGAGCTGACGGACAATATCGAAGAGGCAAAGACTATTCTTGCTGAAGAAAATGACCCTGAGATGCGGCAGATGGCAAAAGAGCAGCTTGATTCTGCAACTGCTGAGTTGCCCGACCTTGAGGAAAAGATCAAGCTTCAGCTTATACCCGCCGACCCTGAGGACAGCAAGAACGCCATTCTTGAAATCCGTGGCGGAACAGGCGGCGACGAGGCGGCGATATTCGCAGGCGACCTGTGCAAGATGTACATGAAGTACTGCGAGAGCCGCGGATGGAATGTCGCAATCACTTCCGCGAGCGAAGGCGCCGCAGGCGGCTACAAGGAAGTGGTCCTTTCGGTCACGGGAGAGGGCGTCTACGGCGTGCTCAAATACGAGAGCGGAGTACACCGCGTGCAGCGCGTGCCGGCGACCGAGACACAGGGCAGGGTACACACTTCGGCGGCTACTGTAGCTGTTCTTCCCGAAGCGGAGCCTTTCGATGTGGAAATCAACGAGGGCGAAATCAAGTGGGATACTTTCCGGTCGGGCGGTGCCGGCGGTCAGAACGTCAATAAGGTTGAGTCAGGTGTGCGTCTGCGCTATATGTGGAAGAATCCGAATACGGGCGTAAGCGAGGAGATTCTTATAGAATGTACCGAGACGCGTGACCAGCCCAAGAACAAGGAGCGTGCCCTGAGCCGCCTGCGCACGTTTATCTATGATAAGGAGCATCAGAAATACGTCGACGACATAGCCTCGCGGCGCAAGACCATGGTCAGCACCGGCGACCGCTCTGCGAAAATACGCACCTACAATTACCCCCAGGGACGCATCACCGACCATCGCATCAACTATACTATCTATAATCTTCAGGCATTTGTCGACGGAGACATTCAGGATGTCATCGACCACCTTATCGTTGCCGAAAATGCCGAGAAACTTAAATCGACAGAGCTATGAAACAATTGCGGCGGCTGTTTTCGCCTACATCAGTCAAAAACACGGTCAGCGCCGTCTGGCAGCGCTTTCCATATCCGTTCATATTCGCGATACTTCTGACGGCATGGGAGATAATCTCGCTTTATGAATGGACAGAGAGCTTCGACGTGGCTTTCCGCTCTGTCAACTGGGCACTCGCCGAAGGATTCCTGCTCACGCTTGCCGCGACTGTCTGGTGTGAGTTTTCCGGCAAATGCAAACTTTTGAAGATTCTGCTTCCGTGCGCCGTGGTGCTCGTCGCCGTAGACCTTGTGCTTCTGCTTTACCGCGGAGGTCCCGAAAATGACGCGGAGTCTATCGGACGACTCGCATTCTCGTCAGCTCTCGTTACCGCTATCCTTTTTCTGCCTGCCTTAAAACGCTATAACCGCAGTCAAATGTGGAGCTATACTGTCAGTCAGTTCGAAAGTGTAGCGTTTGCCGTATGTCTCGGAATCGTCATGACGATAGCGACGTTTATTATATTCGGTACTCTCGACCTCCTGTTCGGGATCTCGAATTATCGATACTATGTCACGTCGATTTGCCTCTTCGGCTGGCTTATGCCGTGTGTCATATATCTTTCAAAAATACCCGAACCGGACTTTGATGCGGATTCGTCCTTATCGCATAAGGTTTCTGTCGCCGCAATTTGCAAGAATATAGTATTGCCGCTCGTGCTCATATATACTATAATATTATATGTCTATGCGGCAAAGATTCTTTTTACATGGACGCTGCCCGATGCGTCGATAACATGGATGGTGACAGGACTGATGATTATTGCGCTGATTACCCTCTATGGTCTGCAGCTTTATTCATTCGACGGGACAATACATGAGAATGGCGCACGTATAGCGTCCTTAGTACGGCGTTGGCTGCCTTGGGTTCTTCTTCCATTGCTTGTGCTGATGAGCATCGGACTGATCTACCGTTTTCGCGAATACGGAATCACTGTCTCGCGACTTTACGTCGCCGCATTCAATGTGTGGGCATATTCCATAGTCTTATATCTTATTCTCAGGCGCAACGCGAACCTCAACATTGCGGCGATGTCGTTTGCCATTGTATTCGCCGCCGTATCCATCATTCCGGGCTTCAACTTCACATCGCTGTCGACACGCATCATCCGATCGCAGATAATAGAGGCTTTCCATCGTGTCGGCGTCGACAAACTGCCCGTCGACACTAAAGAAGCAAGCGAGGCGCTCTCCAGAATGTCCGGGCGCGAGGCTCGCAGCACGGCATCGAGAATCGAATATCTCGACGACTGGAACGACCATGCGGCAGTTTCCGACATAGTGGTCTCCGACAGTAAGATTTTCGAGTTTGCGATTTTACCGGAGAAATTCCAGAGCATAGATACAGTCGAAGTGGTTGAACAGCCGATATTTGACCTTCAAGTAGAAAAGCCCATAAATGTACCGGCAGGCTACACGAAAGTAAAATTTGTCGGTCACTTCTACGAAAACATTTCGACAGTCCTCGACAGTGTTCCCGGTGTTCATGAGCTTGGGCTTGATGACTATTCTGTGATTCTGAACACCGACAGTCTTGGCAAGATTCAGCGCGATTCTATCCCGCTCGCGCTCCCTGCAAAATCAAAGAGCGGCGATGCTCTGATTCTGTTCAACAAGCTGACAATCGAGGATATACCTGGCGATTCCGCTCAGGTCTATCGCGGGTCATACTATATCTTTACGAAATAATTTATAAAGACAATTAACCGAATACTTTTTCAAAGACATACTTATGAAAAGAACTGAACTGATTGAGAATATATTTAGAAAAGGTTCCTTCCTTTGTGTCGGACTCGACACGGATGTAAAGAAACTCCCGGCATGCCTCGAAGGCACTCCCGCCGAGCGCGTGATAGCTTTCAATAAGGCTATTGTCGATGCCACTGCCCCCTATTGCGTGGCATACAAGCCCAATATCGCCTTCTACGAGAGCCTTGGAGCCGACGGATGGACAGCGCTCGCCGCTACTGTCGACTATATCCGCGCCAACTATCCCGACCAGTTTATCATTGCCGACGCCAAACGTGGCGATATAGGCAATACGGCATCTCTCTACGCTCGTGCTTTCTTCGAGACTTTCGACTTCGACGCAGTGACTCTCGCTCCTTATATGGGTGAGGACAGCGTGAAGCCTTTCCTCGCCTATGAGGGCAAGTGGAGCATCGTTCTCGCTCTTACTTCGAACGCTTCGTCGAGCGATTTCGAGACTATCAAGGACGAGCACGGCACACCTTTGTTCGAGAATGTCATCCGACGTTCGCGCCACTGGGGTACGCCGGTAAATACTATGTATGTAGTCGGAGCCACTAAGGCGGAGAAACTTACAGAGATCCGTGCTGTCGCTCCGCGCCATTTTCTTCTCGTTCCGGGTGTCGGTGCCCAGGGCGGAAGCCTTGAGGATGTGGCAAGATACGGCATGATTGACGAATGCGGTCTGCTTGTCAACAGCTCGCGCGGAATTATCTATGCTTCTTCAGGCGAAGACTTCGCAAAAGCAGCCGAAAATGCCGCCAAGGTGCTTTCTGAGCAGATGAGAGCATTGCTGGAGACCTACTGTGCGAAATAATTTGTTTTTAATCATAAAAATAGCTAACTTTGCGGCTTGAAACAAAAGCCATAACCAATGGATGACTGTAACAAGGAAATAGATTTATTGTTTGAAGTCAGCTGGGAAGTCTGCAACAAAATCGGCGGTATTTATACCGTTCTTTCGTCCAAGGCAAAGACTCTCAAGGAAGAATTCAAGGATAATCTTATATTTATAGGACCTGATGTGTGGAGTGAGGCTAATCCCTCGCCATATTTCATGCCTACGCCGTCGCTGCTGAAACGATGGGCAGACAAGATAATGCTTCCGGAAGGTGTTGACATACGCGTCGGTCGCTGGGACATTCCGGGTAAACCTGTCGCTGTTCTTGTGAAATTCGCAGGCATGGAAACCAATAAGGATCAGGCTTATGCGCGCATGTGGAATCTCTTCGGTGTAGATTCGCTGCATGCTTACGGCGATTATGACGAAGGATGCGATTTTGCCCGTGCTGCGGCAGTTGTTATCGAGGCTTTTGTACATGTCTCGAAAGCAGACCCCAGACACGTCGTTGCTCATTTCGACGAATGGACAACAGCCATGGGTCTCCTGACTCTCAAAGCAGACATGCCGGATGTCGCAACCGTTTTCACCACCCATGCCACCAGCATAGGACGCAGCATCTGCGGAAATGGAAAACCTCTCTACGACCAGCTGCGCAACTATAACGGAGACCAGATGGCAGCCGAGCTTAACATGCAGTCGAAGCACTCGCTGGAGAAAGCGGCAGCGTGGAATGCCGATTGCTTTACGACCGTCAGCGATGTCACGGCGCGCGAGTGCGAGCAACTCCTCGAGCGCAAGCCTGACATGGTGACTCCTAACGGTTTCGAACTTAATTTCGTTCCTTCCCGTACAAGATATGCCTCGGCGCGCAAGGCTGCACGCCAGCGTATGCTTTTGGTTGCAAAGTCTCTTACAGGTGTCGATTATGGCGATGATACATTCATTCTCGCCACATCAGGCAGATGCGAGTACCGCAACAAGGGAATAGACCTTTTCCTTGATTCGCTCGACGTACTCCGCAGTTCAGCCGCACGCCGTACGCTCGCTTTTGTCCTCGTTCCGGCATGGTGCGGCGGTCCTCGTCCCGACCTTGCGCACAACATAGACTTCGCTACCGACGGACGTCTCAGCGATCCGGTTCTGACTCACAAGCTCAACAACTACAACGAAGATCCCATAAACTCACGTATTCACCAGCTATCGTTTGCAAACGATGCGACATCGAACGTCACGGTGATATACGTTCCCTGCTACCTCGACGGTAATGACGGTATCTTCAACATGACATATTACGACCTCCTTCCCGGACTTGATGCCACAGTGTTCGCATCCTATTACGAGCCGTGGGGTTATACTCCTCTCGAAAGCATTGCGTTCGGTGTGCCTACCATCACCACATGTCTCGCGGGGTTCGGTATGTATATCAAGGAACACTTCAAGCCCGGATTCGCATCATGCGGCGTGGAAGTAATCGAGCGTAACGACAGCAACTACAACGAGGCAAAGCTTGCTATTGCGCACGGCATTCTCGATCTTGAGACCGTTTCACCGGCCCAGGCCGCGCAGATACGCAAGGCTGCAATGGCAACAGCGGCATCGGCACAATGGACCGACTTCATCAAATACTACGACGAGTCGTATTGCATCGCTCTTGCCAACCGCGACACGCGACTTCTCAAATAGAATATTAATTACCTGTTTTATATATGAAACTATCTGTAAGCAATACCAACGCACCTGTATGGCGCGATATCACTGTAAAATCGGAGCTTCCCAAGCAGCTCAAGCCGCTTGAGGAACTTTCGAAAAACCTCTGGTGGGTATGGAACAGCGAGGCTAAGGCTCTTTTCCGTTCCATCAATCCCGATTCATGGCGCCGCGACGGCGAGAATCCTGTACTCATCCTCCAGAAACTCAGCTCAGAGCGTACCGCCGAACTCCTCGCCGATGATGCTTTCATGGCAGAACTCAACCGTGTATATACCGATTTCAAGGAGTACATGGCAAAACCCATGCGCAAGGACATCCCTTCGGTATCCTATTTCTCAATGGAATACGGTCTCTGCAACTGTCTGAAAATATATTCCGGCGGTCTCGGTGTCCTTGCCGGTGACTATATCAAGGAAGCTTCCGACAGCTGCGTCGACATGACAGCGGTAGGCTTCCTCTATCGCTACGGCTACTTCACCCAGACTCTCAGCGTCGACGGTCAACAGATTGCCAACTACGAGCCCCAGAATTTCAACCAGCTTCCTATCGAGCAGGTTCTCGACAAGGACGGTCACCCCATGATTCTTGAGGTTCCCTATCCCGGGCGTATAGTCTACAGCCACATCTGGCGTGTCAACGTCGGTCGCATGAAGCTCTATCTCATGGATACCGACTTCGACATGAACAGCGAGTTCGACCGTCCCATCACCCACCAGCTCTATGGCGGCGACTGGGAAAACCGCATCAAGCAGGAGTATATGCTCGGTATCGGCGGTATATTAATGCTGAAAAAGCTTGGCATCAAGACCGACCTCTACCACTGCAACGAAGGCCATGCCGCACTGCTCAACCTTCAGCGTCTTGTCGACTATGTTCAGGAGGACAAGCTCGA
>JAGBDG010000127.1 GCA_017937625.1 Muribaculaceae bacterium
ACTATGAATATTTCGCTTTTTTCGAGAGAGGGAGCAGAGACGCTTGTTGCGAGTTTTTTTGGATAATAGCGTTGAATGGTGAGAAGATAGTTGCGCAGAGCTGTTTCTTGTAAGGTTTTTACATCATCATAAGCCGAACAGTCATTGCCGGTGCAGAGGGCATTGATTTGCGCGCTGAGGGTTCGTTCGCCATTGCAGTATCTTTCAAAGAGATTACAAAATGAAGTCGCTGTCTGAAGAGCTTCTTTCTTTTTAAATTCTGAAAGTGTCTGTGCATTGCTCATAAACGCAACAAGACAGATAATTAAGGTAATTAGTTTTTTCATAGTATCATATTTATTGTTTGACAATCTCGTTTACAAGCCATCCGTTGTTGTATGAATCTCCTTTCTCAATGTGTTCAACAGTAAACTTATATTTGCCGAGGTTGAATTTATATGTAACTTTAGTTATGCTTCCTATTTTTATCTGGCGTTTTCTGACAAATTCTTCAAATAAAGACAATCTATCGGGCTTATAGTCTTTTCTGAAAAAAGATCTCACATTCGAAGTGTTGAGATTTATCGCATCAGGAACAGAGATGAAAGATGCTCCATGCGCTCCGGGAAATATGGAAAGCTGTGAATTTATTGAATCATTTAAGAAATCGAACTGCTCACACCTTACATCTGCAATTACCCATTTATATATTACGTCTTTCAGCTGTTCGGTATGAAGTATAAAAGTCAGGGGATATTTCTTACCGTTCATGGTAAACGATGATGATACTTCGGCATACCAGTTTGTATCAGTATAAGCTATTCGCTTGTTTTCTTTAATGACGAAATCAATAAACTCTCCGGCGACAGAATCAATATTGTTGTTCTTATAATATTTGTCAAAATTGAGAAGGGCTATGAGAGTATTTTTCCGACGCTCCAGATTATTAATTAGCGAGGTATCCCGGGAAACTTCTTTTCCCAAAAAGTCACATTCATAGTTGAAACGGCTGAAAAACTCATCGATTTGCTTAACTCTCATCTGGAGAGCCTGTTCATCGATAACAGTAGTGAAAATTTGCGCATCAATCACGGAGAACGTTATCAATGCGAAAATGACAGCAATAAATTTTTTCATCTCTCCCTCCTTGTTTCTGTTACGTTTATATCTCCGAACTTCATATCCCAGTAAGAACCGATACTGCCATCGTCAACGCGGCTGATATATACATCGACATCTTTCTGCGAGTAGTCCTTATATACAATGGCATCACCTGTCTTGCCCGTAAAGAATTGATAGAACGTGCACGTTCCCATGTATAGATTGTCTCTCACTTTATATAGGTTACTTATCATACATGTGTTAGCCTTTTTAATTTCGACAAATGTATAAGGAAGGTTGCGCAGGCGGTTAAGATAATCCTTGAGAGGCACGTCTTTAACATCAAATTCGCCTGTGCTTTTATTTATTGAAGAAACCTGCATTTTCACGGCGTTGTGTCTCTGACCGTTGGCATCGGTGTATGCCTCGCCTTCTCCCATGAACATTTCAGGAATGGTTGTTATGTACTGCATCTTTATTTCAGCCGGTTGGTCTTTCGCGCCTATTATTTCAAGTCCCAGCTGAAAGGCATCGATGCGTTCCTGGCACTGAACCTTGAATGCATTGATTTCGTCGGGCGACAAATCGTGTGTCTGTGCAAATGCACCTACGGTGCACAGTAAAAAGTTAAGTATAAAAAGTATGTTTTTCATTATGTTATTGATAGTGTAGTTCATGTACTTTTATATATGATATTTTGTTACCGTTCTCCTGTTTCATGTCAAGAACAACAATTTGGTCCATGCTTGTTGCCATAGAGAGATAGTTCAAGTATCGGTTGGCATTGCTTGTGTTTACAATTGTGTGACCATCGCATCCTACAACCTGAACTATCGCAGAGCCTGCAAAATAATGCTTCGCACTTTCGATGTTGCGTATTCTTTCAAGCCTGTCTATATTTTCGTTGCAAACCATCGAAAGGCTGTATGCAACTTTGTCTCGATAGTTAGTGTCATCATCGTTCGACTGAATAGGTTCTTGTGGAGGTGTGCTTACAGGCTGCACCGGCTCCGGGGTCGCCATTGAAAGATCGTCTTTGTATATAGGTATCTGCGCACCGCTTTTTCGGTTTTGTGTCTTATATTTTGTCCATGCAATCGCATCATCGAAAAGCTGACTCCAGCTTACATCTTCTCCTTTGTCCACATAATCTTGCAGAAAGCCCAGGAAACTGAAAGTCAAATATCCGCCACCTTCATATATCTTTCCATCTTCGCCTTGAAACCGATAACAGCTTGAGGACTGATTAGGCTCGCTTGATGCGGCGATAAATCCGCCTTTAACGTTAAGAAATAGATTGCGATAAACGTCACAGGTGCCTTTGTTTATGATAGTTGCACTTTTTGAGCCGCCTAAAGAGCTGTCTTTGTAATATCCTTCAATTTCCGAATTGCATAAATCACCCATGACTATTGCAAGGCGCGGACCTTTCTTGCGAATCTGTTTGTAAACGTCAGAGAGCGAGTATAAATCATTAAACGTCGAATGATTAACAGCCAATATCATTTCGGGAAAATCAGAGGTTTCATTGATAGCCCGTCCTCCATGTCCTGAATAGAAAAAGAAAACGATATCCTTTGGAGTACAATCAAGGTTGCGCAAACAACTTACTAAATTGTTGCGATTGAAATTAGATGGTGCTCCATAGAAATAATACTTTTTTAAATTATAGCCGATAGATTTTGCCATGGTGGTAAATTCCAGACTCATTCTTTGAAAATCGACTTCAACAGAAGTTCCGATATCGTTATTCTTTGTGTTAGCAAAGATAATGGCATGAAAGGTTTGTGCAGGGACAGCAAAAGCAAGACCGCACAGTAATATTATGGATATTAAATATCGTTTCATTGTTTCTTAACAATTAGTTTGTAATATTCTTCATCAGGAAAAACACGCATTCCCCAGCGGGCTAAGCTGTCGTAATTTCCCATGAAATAGCAAGAATCGATTTTGCCGGGCTCAAAGACACGGATTTCTCCTGTGCCGAACGAAGCGAGAAAGGCGATTGAGTCAAACTGTATCGCAAAATTGGGATGGAACGGTTGTTTGACGGGCTCGTAGTCGGAGATATAGAAATTTTTGTCTGAAAGGATGAATTTGACAATAGCTATATCTTCATTGTTTAGAGTGCTTACCGCTCGCATTATAGGGTAGTCGGCAATGCTATCGCATAGGGTGGAAATGTTGTCAAACATATTGACCATGTCATATAGCCTCACGCTGTCGGCACTTACGATAGCTTTACAAACGCTGTCTAAATATGTGCAGTTAATACTGTCTTTTTCAGCTTCCTTTTCGATTGATACTTCAGGGGTTGCGGTTCTACAGCATTGACATCCATAGAAAGCAGAAACAGACAATAACATAGTAAAGGCTGGAAGTAGTAGTCGGGTCATTGACGTAAATAATAAAGGCGTGAAACCATTCGTTGACTTGCTTTACTTCCAGGTTGCCGCCAAGCTACCTCTGCACAAACAAGCACGAATTGTTCACGCCCTATGGGCATGGACTTCCAGTCTGCTTGTTCTCCGTGCATTATGAATATTGGCGGCATTCAGAAGTAAGAGAACAAGAGCTTAAAGCTCTATTATCCGATATGTCTAAGAACGATAACGCCGAGGTTATTTGATTGTGGCTAAGCAGTTAAATTCAAATACACAATAGCCTAAGCAAGCATATCATGGCATGGCGTTAATGCGTTTTTATGTCTGTTTCTTGTATTTGGTTTTTAGGGTTAAACAATAAATTAAAAAGCGTTGAGCCTATCTAAAAGCAAAGGTACATAAAAAACTGTGATTTTCAATAGGTCAGCTAAAAAACATTGATTAATATTGACTTTACTCTGCGATTTTTTACGTTTACGTTGCAGTGTTTGAGAACTGCAATGTTTGGAGGTAGTAACATATTGTGGCTTCTATTCTTACAGTATTTGATGTGTTAATAATTGTTATAAGTTATAATGCAGAAGAACGAATATGCGGCAAAGGTGTTATTTTTGCAATCCTTTCCCCCCGAAAGGCACACTACGAAACGGGGCTGACCGGTTTTGACAGCGTGTAGAATAGGTGGGTAAGCGTGCAGAGCTTTGAGACATACGCTCTTTAATATCAGGTCTTAGACAGTTTAAATGGCGAAAATAACTACGCTCTTGCTGCCTGATCGAAGTACAGTAGACAAGGCTTAATCGCTGCAACAGTTGCAGCGACAAGACATCGCCCGACAGCCCTTTTTCCGAGGCTCGTCGATCCGGCGGTGCTGGTAAATCGGAGATAGGAAGCGTCCCGCTCCGTGACGCCTCCGAAAATTTAGGAGATAAGGCTGCGGTTGGTGGTTTCAGACCTGCCACAGCTCGAAAATCAACTTGAGACTACGCACGTAGAAAGCTCATTGATTCCGCGTTTGGACGAGGGTTCAACCCCCTCCAGCTCCACTAAGTGATCCGGACACCTTCCGGACGACACAAGGCAAAATTAAGACAAACCGCAGAATATCAATCTATTCTGCGGTTTTTTTGTGCCTAAAAATGATGACTCGGGACCGTCATCCGACAGCAAATGACTGAATTTGCAACATGGCTTGGATATTTGTAGAGACAAATAAAGTTGCAAAAAAGCAGGGTACGCGACTGCTGTATCTTCCGAGTTAACACTCAAGGTATTCCTTTGATGTCTCGCAGATTATTAATAAATTTGCATTATGTTATCGAATCACAGTTGAAAATGTTACAGCGCACTATAATCACACTATGCTTTCTTGTGCTCGCACTCGGAAGTAATGCTCAATCTTTATCTAATTTCAAAATTGAAAAGATTGACAAACAAGTCAAAGATTTCCCCCTGGACTCTATCAGTCTTTCTTCGCCGCTCGACTACTATCTTTCAAGGGCACAAGTGCGATTAACCGGAAAGAACACAAATTGGCAAAATATCTCAACCTCAATGTTTGATTTCAGTGCCATCCCTGATGATGTTGTAGATGATAATTACCGTAATTATGTGCTCAATGAGAAAATCGATTACATCGTTACTTACCGCGATTCTGTCGCTTCTATAGTAACTCATTCTGATGGAGAAGACATTGTCCTCTTGAATAACTGTTGGCTTGAAGATGGAAGATGGGTCAATACAGGCCAAGGCATGGCAGACAATTGGCATGATGCACAAAATCAGTTATTTGTACAGCTGCCCGAAGCACTATATAATCTTCCTCGCGTCGCTGTAATCAACAACCTCCCAAAGGATGCAACTCCATTTCTTTCCTACATATCCAATGTGGAACTTGCACCTGAAAATTTTCTCTTGGAAATGTTGGGTACTCATAAATTGGTTATAAATGGCGAATATCACCGCAGAAAAGTTTCATGGGATATGCTTATGCGTCTTATCTCACTTTCTGGTTTTGCTGATAAGGTCGGTCGTATTTTTATGGAGCTTCCTTCTTGGCATCAAACGACGATGGATAGTTTTATGAGTTGTGATACACTCAATAACAATCTGATAGTTGAAATTTTTCAGGATGAACAGATAAATGGGTGGTGGGACAGAGGTGAATATGAATTCCTATGCAAATTATGGGAACTAAATCGTTCTTTGCCTGCCAACAAGAAAATCAGTGTCGTACTAGCCGATTATCAAATTCCTTATTCGAAAATCACAAAGCGGGAAGATACCCAGACATTGGAGGACAGAAACTTCCACATGGCTAATGTAGTGGTAAACGCCATTGAAAATTCCTCTGACGATAGAAATAATTTGTTCCTTGTTGGTTGTGCCCATGTCTATAAATCCAATCAAGCAGGTTTTGCCTCGGCTGCTGATGGAAAAGAATCAGAACTGACTGCCGGGGCTCAGATAACAAAAGCTCTCGGGAGCGACAAGGTTTTCACTGTATTTCAGCACGTATTGCCCGGCGACAACCGCGGCGGCAATAAGTCTCCAATACGTGGCGGCATTTTTGACATTGCATTTGAATTGAATGGGAATAAACCTATTGGCTTCAAATTAGCCGATTCGCCATTCGGAGTGGAACCCTTTGACGGCATATACGAAATCAAATACAAAACCGCCACCGGCAGCTATCAGGACAATTTTGACGGCTATCTTTTCCTGTGTCCGCTGGCCGACGAACCTAAGTCTATTCCTCTCATCGAAATATTTACAGATGATTTTGTCGCTGAAATGCAACGCCGCGCATCGGTTTTTGGATATGAGAACTTAAGACACATTTGGTTTGGCAAAACTTCATCAGAACTGACTAAAGAAAATATAATGCAAGATCTTCTTAACGAATAAGCGTCTTTTCGTGCACCTCATACAGTCCATGACATTGTGGCAAACAACCATAAGTTATGGACTTTTCTTTTTCCGACCTTAATTTTAACTCCGTCGAGGCGTATCCGGGCTTCGAGGTCAGCGCAGTGTTCACAGTCAACTCGGCTTCCGTTTTCAAAGACGAGTTGACATTGTACAGGTCGTCGTTGACGATACGCTTTCTTACGTTCAGTGTGGTGACAATGGAAAGCGCATAATTACGACTTGCAACAATATCGCCTACGCGAAGAAATTACCTTTTGTTGCCGATATGATGGCGGTCGGATGACGTTATTCGTCTTCGGGGAGGGGCGGGGTGGAGGACTGCTCTTTCTGGCGGGCGGCTTCGGCGAACATTGCCTTCATGGTGGGATTGCCGCGCACGAGTTTCTTGATTGTGAAGTCGTTCTCGATAACGTCGCCTGCCTTGATGAGCTTTTTAGTGCTTTTCTCGAATATCGCCTTAACTTTCCGCAGTGATTCAATCTGTCGCTCGGCGCTTTCGATAGCCTTGTCTATTGCTTCCATAGCCTCGTCCAGTTTGGTGATGTGGGCGTTGACGTATTTCATGAATTCTGTTGCGAATCGGTTGCGGCGTTCTTCGAATTCGGACACGTCGATGCTCTGTGCCTTAGCCTCGGCGAGCTGCGTGCGGAGCGAGATAATTGCTTCGGCATTGCGTTTTGCAGCTTTGGAGAGGAGGGCGATAACCGGCATGAAGAACTGAGGACGCACGACGAACATCTTCGGATATCGGTAAGACACGTCGAGTATGCCGTTGTTGTAGAGCTCGCTGTCGGCTTCGAGGGTGCTGACGAGCACGGCGTACTCGCAGTTCTTTTCGTTGCGGTCTTTGTCGAGCTTGGCGAAAAAATCTTCGTTCCTATGTTTGGTTGCGGTAGTGTCGGCTTCGTTCTTCATCTCGAACATGATGGAGAGACATTCGACGCCGTTGATGTAGTCGCGGAAAATGAAGTCGCCTTTTGTGCCGCCCCTGACGTCGTTGTCCTTCTCGAAGTAAGCGTCGGGGAACTGTCCCATGCTGCGGGCGAGGTTGAAAGTGTTCTGGCAGTGCTGCTCGAGTGTCTCGCCGAGCATCTTGGTGGACATACGGCTTTTCATGTCCTTATAATGCTCGATTTCCTCGTCCTTAGCCTTCATCATGGCTGAATGGTGTTCCTTGAGCTCAAGAAGTTTGTTTTCTGTCGCTATTTCCTGTGCCTTCAGCTGCGAGGTCAGCTCGGTGATGATCTGCTCTTTCGCGTGGATGTCGTCCTTGCTGCTGTTCCGTTCGTTGATTATGTCGAGCTGGTGCTGGGTCTGCATGTTTTTCACCTGAGCCGTGAGGTCGGCAATCTGCTTGTCCTTTCTGGATGACAGTTCGGCAAGCTCTTTCATTCTGGACTCCGATGCCTGCGCCAGCGCAGCCTTGTTGCGGGCATCGTTGTTGGCGACGATGCCGTTGAGCCGTTCGATTTCGGTAGTGAGCGAGGCTATTTCCTTGTCTTTCTGCGACAGACGCTCGGCTTCCTTCTTCTCTGCCTCGAGGTCCTTCGCCCTCTGCTCGGACTGCGAGGCGGCAAGGAGTTCTTTCATTCTCTTCTCGATTTCCTTCTCGAATTCGGCTGTCTTTACTTGTGCGAGAATGGCTGCGTAGTCATTCTCGTCGACCTGAAAAACAGTATTGCAATGCGGGCACTTTAATTCCATATCATCCTGCGGGAGGGGACAAACTCTCGCGCCGCAAAGTTAACGCAAAATATCGTCAAAAACGAACCTCTATCTTCAATTTTATAGTTTGTTGGCTCTGCTGTTGTTGGTAAAATGCTGTAAGTGGTAAAGGGAGCAAGCATCGCTGCTGTTGAAATAGCAAATGGTGGTTAGAACCGGCGTGGCGTGGCGGTGAACCATTTCGGGGAGGGAATGTTTAACTATGTAGTAATTACCGGTCACTGTCAACGGCTGACTTCTGATGTTTTTCACTTTAAAGGCTGAAAGCAATGAGTAAACAACAGTCTGTCCCCGAGCCCGCCACCACTCCCTCGGGACGAAAAAAAATCGTTTCAACAGCTAAAGGCACCCTCACAATGGCTGCCATGGCTATCCTTATAACTACATCCATTCTGAGTCTCCGCGGTCTGCCGTCGGAAGCGAAGTATGGCGTGCAGTCGATTTTCTATTATCTTTTCGCGGCTATCGTGTTCCTGCTGCCGTTCTCGCTTGTCTGTGCCGAGCTTGCGTCGACCTACACGCGGAGCGGCGGTCTGTACCGCTGGGTGTCGGAGGCTTTCGGTCCGCGGTGGGGCTGGACGGCGATGTATCTCGAGTGGCAGACTATCGTGATATGGTTCCCGACGGTGCTGATGTTCGGCGCCGCGTCGCTCGCATACATCTTCTGGCCGGAGAGTTTCGACGCCTCGCTCGCCTCGAACAAGTACTATACGCTTGCCGTGGCGATGCTCATGTACTGGCTTGCGACGTTCAATGCTTTCCGAGGGCAACGCTCGGCGAACGTGCTGAGTACCTACGGAGGTCTTGTGGGCACTATCATCCCCGGCGCCATCCTCATTGTCCTCGGCATCATCTATGTGTGCCTCGGTCGCCACGACTATCTCGATCACGTGTCTTTCTTCCCTGATTTCGCGAATATGGGCACAATAGTCCTCGCTGCCTCCATCTTCCTTTTCTATGCGGGCATGGAGATTCAGGCAGTGCATATCAACGACATGCGCAACCCTGCGCGCGAGTTCCCGCGTTCGGTGTTCTTCGCCATCCTCATCATCGTCGCCGTATATGCTCTCGGCACTCTCGTCATCGGAATTGTAGTGCCGGGCAAGAACATCGACCTGCTTCAGTCGCTGCTCGTGGCATATAAAGGACTGTGGTCGTCGTTCAATCTGGGCTGGATGGGCAATATCATGGCTCTGTTGATCATGTTCGGCGTCGTCGGACAGATCAGCGCGCTCGTCACGGGTCCTGCTACCGGTCTAATGGCAGTCGCTCAGTCGGGTTACCTGCCCCGTGGACTGCAGAAGGTGAACAAGAACGGCGTCAACAAGCCTGTCCTATGGATCGAGGGTGTATTCGTATCGATTCTTTGCCTTGTGCTGATAGTGCTTCCCACCGTCGAGTCGGCATACCAGATAATGTCGCAGATGGCTACTATCATCTACCTTATCATGGTGCTCATCATCTATGCAGCTTTCATCCGTCTGCGTCGCACGTCTCCGGGCCGTAAACGTGGTTTCATGGTTCCCGGCGGCAAGTTCGGCGAAATTATCGTCTGCGGTCTCGGCATCCTGGGCGCGCTGCTCGCGCTGGTACTGAGCTTCCTGCCTCCGTCGCAGATTACCACCGGCTCTCCCGTAGTCTATGTCGGCATCATCATCGTCGGCGTCGTAGTTTTCGTTGCTATCCCTCTGGTAGTCTATGGGCTGCGTAAACCGTCATGGCGCAATCCGGACGCTCACTTCTATCCTTTCGACTGGCAGATCGAGGGTCGCGAGCCTTCTCAGGTATCCAAATGGGCTCCGGGCTATGAACCTACCGAGCAGGAGGTAGAGGATGCCGAAACCGGAGCTATAGCGAGCCACGGCACCGGAAAACACTGCTGAGACACTTCACCCGCATACCGACAGGCTGCCCCCGCGCAGCCTGTTCGTGTATATGTGGGATTGCAGGCTGATTTGGATATTCGGGGGATTCGGGGTAATTTTGCGGAGCGCAATGCTGCGCGACTATGTGTATGTGGACGAATCTTCTTTTTGTTATGGCGGGCAGCGCTCTTGGCGGGGGCTGCCGATTCTTGGTGAGTAAGTTCATTACTGACAATACCTCGGGTGTATTCCCGTGGGGTACTTTCGCCGTAAACATGGCGGGATGCCTGATTATCGGTATCCTTTTCGGCATGATTGACCGGGGCGCAAATATCCCTCCGCAGATGCGCGCTCTTCTGATAACGGGCTTCTGCGGAGGGTTCACGACTTTCTCTACCTTCGCGCATGAGAACTACCTGCTCTTCAGCGACTCACGTTTCTGGATAGTCTTCATCTATGCTGTTGTTTCCTTCGCTGTGGGTCTATTTCTTGCGTGGCTGGGGCATTTCCTGGTGTGTGGCGGCAGGATGTGACCGACATCACTGACGAGCAGTGCAGGCACCTTTCATAATGCCGTTGAGCATGTGCGGGACTGCGACTTCGCCTGTGGTGCGGTTGAATATGCCGAAAGTGCCGGTCTGAGGTTGTCCGTTGTCCCAATAGAAGGGAACCATGCCGTTTTCCTTTGCAGCTTTCGTCACATACTCAAGATAGTAATGATCTGATTTCTTGACGGTCTTGTCGGTAAGGGTATGGCATACCGTGCCGTATTCGCCGAGGATTACCGGATAACCTTTGTCGACAAAATTGGTTTTCAACAGTCCGAAAAGGTTGTCGATGTAGTCTTCCTGATTATTGTTGTCGGCGGTGTAGTAGCCCTTGCGATAGCCCCAAGCACGGATTTTCTTGTCGGTATGGGTGAAGTCCATGGGGTCGTAGAAATGGACTTCCGCCATCAGATGCGATTCGGCAGGATCCCTGGGCATAGTGAGAGCGTCGAGAGCGCGCCAGGGGTTGCAGCACCATGACTGGACGACAAGGTTGCGCTGCGCGTTGTTGCCGCCTGTGGCGCGCACGGCATCGACAAACGCCTGATTGTATGCCTCGAGTGCGGCTCGCTCGGCTGCCGACGGTTCTCCCCAGTTCTCCTGGCCTCCGACCTTGTTGCGGATCTCATTGTTGCCCGCGAAAATCAGCCGCTGACCGTAGGAGGCGAACTCATTGGCAATCTGCGTCCATATCGCTTTCTCTTTCTTTACGACTTTCTCGCAGTCGGCGGCATTGGCGTGCAGTTCGAGCCATCCTCCGTCCCAATGGGTATTGATTATGACATACATGCCGTTGCCATAGGCGTAATCGACCACTTCGCGCACTCTTTTAATCCATTCCGGTTTGATGGTGTACGGCTCGGCGTCGGCGACAAGACGTGAACTCCATGCGCAGGGAATGCGCACGGCGTTGAATCCGGCGGCTTTCACTCCGTCGATAAGCCTCTGCGAGACCTCGGGGTTGCCCCATGCCGTCTCTCCGTCGGGAACTTCGAGAGAGTTGCCGATATTCCAGCCTGCGAAGATGTTCTTCACGGCTTGCGCTGCCGTCTCTCCGATGTTGTCGTCGGCAGGATACGGGATTTCCGGCAGAGTGTAGTCGGCGATGTCCGGGTCGGATTCGTCGGGCGTGGGCTGCGCGGCGGCTTCCTGTGTCACCTTGACGGTAGCTTTCTGACCGGCTGCCTCAACGGAAACAGCAGCGGTACGGGATTCGGATGTCGTATTCTCGTCGGCGCTTACCTTGATTATCCAGATGTGCGTCGACTGACCGTTGAGCGCCGCTTTCCCGCACCGGAGCCATGGCGCATCGCCGACAGCCGACGGCGCTGACGGAGATTCGACGTAAATGGTGCTCTCGCTCGGCGAAGCCGGGAATGACAGTTCGGTCTGCGCGACCTTGAAATCTACCGCAGGTCCGGAATCGTCGCTGCCGCCACACGAAGCGAGAGACAGAATGACAAATGGTAATAAATATCGCAATATTGTACTCATGACGGTCTATTTGAAATAAAAGGATTCAAAGGTAAGTCAAAAAAGCGGAAATGCCAATTACCTTTAGTTAATAAAACTATTTGTGATTGTAGATTACGGATTATTCTCGCTAATTTTGCACAGTAATCAATAACCGAAAATCAGCCAATGAAATCAAAAGTCATATTCATGCTGCTTCTGTCGGCACTGACGGCTCAGACCGCAGATGCGGCAGATTACACAACCGTAAAAGACGGAATCGTTGTAGGCACGGCAAACGGCAACGTAAGACTCCAGGTGATAAACGATAAAATAATCCGTGTGTCGGCTACTCCCGACGAGGTCTTCGCCAAGGACGCAAGCCTTGTCGTTCTCCCGGCGAAGGAAACGCCCCGCTATAGCGTCAGCGAGGCTGACGGCGGCGTGAGCATTACGACATCGGAAATAAAAGCCGTCGTGTCTGAAAAGACCGGCGCGGTGACTTTCTACGACAAAAGCGGCAAAAAGATACTCAAGGAGAACGAGAACGGACGCACTTTCAAGCCTATAACCGTCGAAGGCACCGATGGCTACAGCGTGCGGCAGACGTTCGAGTCGCTCAACGACAACGAAGGTCTGTACGGTCTCGGACAGCACCAGGCAAACGAGTTCAACTACAAGGGCAAGAATGAGGAGCTTTTCCAGTACAATACGAAGGTATCTGTACCTTTCATAGTGTCTACCGACAACTACGGACTGTTGTGGGACAGCTATTCGCTTTGCCGCTGGGGGCGCCCCGACGACTACAGGCAGCTCGGCGATGTTTTCAAGCTGTATGACAAAAGCGGCAAGCCGGGCGCCCTCACCGGAACATACCTTGCAGCCGACGGCACTGAGCTGGTACGCGAGGAACCCCTTGTCTATTTCGAGCATCTTATCCGTGGCGATTTGAGCCATGTGATAAATCTTCCGCAAAACTTCAATTTCTGGAACTCTCATGTGACTTATGAGGGAGAAATCGAGGCTGAGGAATCGGGCGTGTTCGAGTTTATACTCTATTATTCCGGCTATCAGACGATTTATGTAGGCGGCAAAAAGGTTGTTGACACGCGATGGCGCACAGCATGGAACCCCAACAGCTACAAGTTCTCGGTGAATTTCAAGAAAGGGGAAAAGGTTCCCGTAAAAATAGAATGGAAACCAAACGGCAGTGTTGCCTATTGCGGTTTGCGCGTCTATGCTCCCGCCGATCCCGCCACGAAAAAGCAGATGTCTTGGTGGGGCGAGATGCAGGACATGATTGACTATTACTTCATCTACGGCGACAGCATGGACGATGTCATCGCCGGTTACCGCACGCTCACGGGCAAATCGCCTATCATGCCCAAATGGGCTATGGGCTACTGGCAGAGCCGCGAGAAATACAACACTCAGGACGAGGTCCTGTCGACCGTCGCCGAGTTCCGCCGCCGTGGCATTCCGCTGGACAATATCGTAATCGACTGGCTCCACTGGCCTGAAAACGCGTGGGGCAGCCACGAGTTTGACCCGGTAAGATTCCCGCAGCCCAAGCAGATGGTCGACTCGATACACGACATGAACGCGCACGTGATGGTGTCGGTATGGCCGAAGTTCTATGCCACAACCGAGCATTTCAAGGAATTCGACCGCAACGGCTGGATGTACCAGGGTGCCATACGCGACAGCATAAAAGACTGGGTAGGTCCCGGCTATCTCGGCTCGTTCTACGATGCCTACGACCCTGACGCGCGCAAACTGTTCTGGAGCCAGATGAACGACCACTACATGCCACTCGACATCGACGCATGGTGGATGGACGCCAGCGAGCCCAACATCCGCGACTGCACCGACATCCAATACCGCAAGGACCTTACCACCCCGACGGCTCTGGGTCCGTCGACAAAGTATTTCAACGCCTACGCGCTTATGAACGCCGAGGCTATCTACGACGGACAGCGCGGCGTAGACCCCGACAAGCGTGTGTTCCTTCTCACCCGTTCCGGTTTCTCGGGACTGCAGAGATACTCCACGGCGACATGGAGCGGCGACATCGCCACCCGCTGGGAAGACATGGAGGCTCAGATTGCCGCCGGTCTGAACTTCGCAGTGAGCGGTATCCCCTACTGGACCATGGACATCGGCGGCTTTTGCGTCGAAGACCGCTATGTCGATGCTGTGAAGGCGTTCAACGAGTCCGGTCAGGAAAACGACGACCTCAAGGAATGGCGCGAGCTGAACACCCGCTGGTATCAGTTCGGCGCGTTCGCCCCGCTCTTCCGCGCGCACGGTCAATGGCCTTTCCGCGAAGTCTACAATATCGCGCCCGAAGATCATCCGGCATATAAATCCATTGTCGACTACACAAATCTGCGCTATCGGCTGATGCCTTACATCTACTCGCTCGCGGCAATGACGTATTTCGACGACTACACGATAATGCGTCCCATGGTGATGGACTTTACAGCCGACCTCAATACGCGCGACCTCAAGGACCAGTATATGTTCGGTACGGCTTTCATGGCAGCTCCCGTCTACAGGTACGGAGCGAGGAGCCGCGACGTATATTTCCCCGGAAACGAGGTGTGGTATGATTTCTACACCGGAGAAGCAGTCGATGGTGGTCAGACAAAGAATGTCGCCGCTCCTTACGAACGTATGCCTCTCTTTGTCCGCGGCGGTTCGATAATACCCGTCGGCGGCAAGGTACAGTATGCCTCGCAGCCTACCGACGAGCCTGTCACGATATACGTCTATGCCGGGAGGGACGGCAGTTTTAACCTCTACGACGACGAGGGTACGAACTACAACTACGAGAAAGGCAAATACTCGGTCATCCCGCTGAAGTATGACGACAAGGCGCGCACTCTGACCATAGGCGACCGAAAGGGCTCGTTTGACGGAATGAAAGAAAAACGCGACTTCAACGTCGTTCTTGTCGACGCTTCCAATCCCGTAGAAGGCGCTTGCGCCCCCGTGGGAAAGGCGGTGAGATACACCGGCAAGTCTGTAACCGTCAAATTATGATGCTATTTTCAACCATTATCGAGGCGCAGCGGTTCATAGAAATATGATGCCGCTGCGGCTCCGTCTTTCTGTATTCAAACCACTTGATTGTATATCTTACAACAGAATTTTCATCCTCTGCCGCCTTTACCACATGCACTGGATATTGGTATGTCAAGCATCCCCAGTCTTTACAATTGTCGTATATTATATGTCAAACAATAAATTTTTTCAGGCATTTGCAACCTGAAGTATCGGTGTGCCAAGAACATTCTCGATTGAAGAGATTGTCTCAATCGTGAAATTATGTGTTCCTCTCATCCACTTACTGATCTCAGATTCTTTTTTGCCCAGCATATTGGCAAGATCCTTTTGTTTTAGACCTTTTTCTTCCAGTATGTTGTGAATCCTGTCAACTATCAGGAAAGAAAGGTCGACACGGCGCCTGATTTCGGGCGAAACTTTTGCCCGGCGAGCTTCTATGATGCTACTTCTTTTCATCGCGGGTAAAATTTAAATTTCCAATAATCTCCTTATCCACAATATAGAGCGTGCCGTTTGACAATCTTGACGATATGAAGCGGCTTGTATCTACGAGCATTTCAACATAATCTGACAAAGATTCACTCTCTTGCCATTTGGCGCAGTCTTTGACTCCTCCGTTGCCGAAAATAAGTATTTTGTCTGAAAGCCGAATGCAATAAAGGCGGAGATTGCTTGTTTCAATGGGTATCGCGCTGACGCCATCACCGAATCTACCTTCATAGCGGAAATATCTTTCCAAAGCTCCGCTCTCTCCAATTCTGTCGAGCCATGCGATTATTGTGTCAATATCCTCATCATAATCGCATCCTTCGGGAAATTTCTCAAAGAATCTTTCAAGTTCAGAGAGTTCTTCCATGTCAAGATGCACGCTGTAAAAATTCACGGCGTCATGTTCCTCAATTAATTCTATGGAATATCTCTGGGTCATTCTTAACTTATAAATTAACTGCGCAAAGTTAATAATTCTATTTCATTACAACAAGAAAATTAACCTTAAAGTTAATTTCAATATCGAATTTGCTTTGTATTCGGCGATTACCCAAGCCCTAATTCTGCGCGGAGCTTGCGGGGAAGGCGGGCGACGATGAGGCTGTGGGCGTCGCGGAGCAGGGTTTTCATGACGTCCTCGGGAATGTCGGATTCGAGCTTCACGCCGAGCCAGTGCTCCTTGTTCATGTGCCATGCCGGGAAGGCTCCGTTGTATCGCGACTGCATCTCGACGACCCTCTCGGGATTACATTTGATGTTGACGCGCTGCTCGTCGATGTCGAGAAGGCAGAACCAGCGTCCGCCGACGGTGTATGTGACGAGATACTGATAGCGCGGATTGGTCCATGGCTGATTTTCGACAGCCGCTGGCAGCGAGAGGCAGTAAGCTCGCAGCTTCTCAAGGGTCATGGCGCGTCAGTCGATTTTTGTCAGCTCGCCTGTCACGGAATCCATGAGATATCCGGCTACGCGTACATCCGAAGCCATGAGCGGATGGTTGCGTACGAGCTCGACGGTCTCGCGTATGGCGTCCTCGGAGTTCTCGAAGCCATGCAGCCAGCTGTTGAGGTCGATGCCGCAGTGTCGCATGAGCGATATATGCTCCTCGCTGACACCGCGCTCGTGCATGAGGTGAAGCATTTCCTCGGCGTTCATGCCCTGTACTCCGCACCCAGTGTGTCCTATTACCATAATCTCGTCGACGCCGAGCTCATAGACGGCTACAAGCAGCGAGCGCATTGTCGAGTCGAACGGGTTTGTGATGGTGCCACCGGCGTTCTTGATGATTTTGACATCACCGTTGCGTATGCCCAGAGCGGCAGGCAGAAGCTCTACCAGACGAGTGTCCATGCAGGTGACTATGGCGATTTTCTTGTCGGGATACTTCGATGTGATATAACGCTCGTATCCTTTGTCCTCGACGAACTGACGGTTGTATCTGAGAATTTCTTCTATCATAATCCAAAATATTCAGTGTGCAAAGATAGTGATTTGCCGCAGATTATATGGCATGGCTGATAAATTTGTTGTATGGCATGTATCAAACATACGGCTCGGCACAATGTTATTAGAATAGAATGACATTAATTACAAATACACAGATGAAAAAGAAAATTATAATGATAGTCGCCATGGTAATGGCAATCGCATCGGCTGCCGTGGCGTTTCCTTTCGACAAATACTCAATCAACCGCAAGGACCTTCCCGAGGCTGCACGCGAAATGCTTGACGAGCATTTTCCCAAAGGCAAGGTGAGCAGCATCAAGGTAGACCGGCATCTGCTGAAGAAAACCGACTATGACGTCCGTCTCACCGACGGCACCAAAATAGAGTTCAGCAACAAGGGACGCTGGACAAACGTAGATAGCAAGAAGAAAGGCATCCCTGAGTCGCTTGTTCCCAAGGCTATACGCAGCAGCGTGACTAAAAAGTATCCGGAAGGAAAGATTGTCCGCATAAGCCGCTCGTCGCTCTACTATACGATAGGACTTTCTAACGGCAAAGAGCTGAAGTATGACCGTCTGGGCATATTTCAGGGCGAGCTGACGAAGCAGCAGGCAGAAGAATTCGAAGCCGCAGCCCTCGCCGAAGCCGACTCTACCGCCATAGCCGAACCATAAATTTGTTTCATCGTACGGCAAAAGCCGGTTCGAGGATGCTCAGGTCGAGCGCCGCCTCTATTTTGGATATAGTCTCAATTGAAAGATTCTCGGTGCCTTTCAGTACCCGTGATATATATTGTTGCGAGCATCCCATTCTTGATGCGAGTGATTTTTGTGTCAATCCGAGTTCCTCCATTCTGTCAAGCATCATCATGGCAATATGCTGCGAGTATCGGAGCCATGTCTTATTAGACATGCGCCACTCTGCTTTTTCACGCCACTGAGAAGGCGTTGCACTCTCATGATTATTCAAGCGCGAAACTATTTCTTCTTTAGTTTTCATCATTTCATCCTCCTTATTTTATTTCCGCCATATAGTCTCCGAAAGAATCCATATCGCAGATGTTGTTGTCAATCATAAACCTCCGGACATTCTCCATTCTTGCAAGTTCAACTAACGTGTGCTCCCTCTCTTGCATAGTACGCGTCAACTTGATAGCACCTCCGGTAATCACATATATACCCGGATCTAATTTAATAGCATATATGCGCAACCAAGAGG
This sequence comes from Muribaculaceae bacterium, assembly GCA_017937625.1. Lineage (GTDB taxonomy): Bacteria > Bacteroidota > Bacteroidia > Bacteroidales > Muribaculaceae > CAG-873. Next base: position 18,208 of record JAGBDG010000127.1, read on the forward strand.
CATGACGGGGTGTGTCATGCAATCTCGCTTTTTCCTTCCCAAGCAGCATTTCAGACGTGCGGTTGTTTTCCAACGGACGGAAAATTCGGTCAAGGTCTGCATCCGGAGATATATCCATTATAAGGCATTGCAATCGATCGCTATCTTCGATTGTGTCGTATATTGCTTCGTTTACGTCGGTTATTTTAAAATACGAAGCCAAGTCGTCAATATTCTGCTTGAAAAACGAACGAAGCCATGCCACATCGTTCCATTGGTCG
>JAGBDG010000128.1 GCA_017937625.1 Muribaculaceae bacterium
CAACGCCGGAAGAACTCTACGCACAGATAGGCTATGACTTCAAGCAGGCGTGCGAGCTTCTTCCCGACCGCAAGTTCGATCCCGCGTGGAACGCCACCAATCTCGGACGCGCAACCCGCTGGGCTGCCGAAGGCATGCTTGCACGCGCATGGCTGTTCTACACAGGCTTCTACAACAAGGAAAGCATGCCTCTCGCACAGGCTGACGGCGTCGGCTCTATCTCGAAGCAGGAAGTCGTGGCATACGTCGACGACTGCGTAAACAATTCAGGTCACGACCTCGTTGACGATTTCCGTAACCTGTGGGCTTACTCATACGCCGAGGGCTACTCCTACCGCGACAACAACAATCTTCAGTGGGTCACCGACGATGGCTCAAACCCCGAGGCAATCTTCGTATGCCACCACGGCGTATGGAACAATCCCGACTGGGGCAACTACGGTCATAACCTCGCCGTGCTCGACTACGGTCTTCGCTATCAGGACGAGGGCAACGGCTACGGCGACGATGGCGTATGGCCTTTCGCGGCAGGCTGGGGCGCCGGAACCGTCACCGAAAGTCTCTACAACTCTTTCGCATCGAACGATATCCGCCGCCAGGGCTCCATTCTCAATGTCGACGATCCCTCCGAGGAGATAGCCTACACCGACAACTGCTCGGGCCAGTGCTACGACACGCACCTGTTCATCAAGAAATACACTCCCATCAACGTCCACAGCGACAACGAGGCGCTCACTGGCGGCACAGGCTACTGCGCCATGGCTCTTGTTCTCTATCCCGGCTACACCGAGACCGACTTTCAGTGCAACAACCTGGTGGACTACATGATGCTCCGTTTCTCCGACGTTCTGCTCATGGGCGCCGAGCTGGGCAGCTCCAACGCACAGGCTTATATGGACCGTGTACGCAGCCGCGTCGGTCTTCCCTCCGTACCCGCCACGCTCGAGAACATCAAGAAGGAGCGTCGCTGGGAGCTTGCTTTCGAAGGCATCCGCTACTATGACGTCCTGCGCTGGCACGACGAGGCGGAACTGACAGCGAACCGCTCGAACTGCCGGGTTCTGAATGCCGGCATCGAGACAACCGTCAATATACCCTTCCGCTCCGAAACCCGCGGCTTCCTGCCTATCCCTCAGCAGGAAATCGAGAAATCGGGCAATATCCTCAAGCAGAACGCCGGCTGGACCGACGCTTCCTGCGCTTACTAACAACCAAACAAATCGAAAGTCATGAACAAGATACTATTATACAGCGCAGCGGTACTGTCTCTCGGTCTTACCTCGTGCCTTCAGGCGCATGTGACCGACGACCCCATGGGCGAAGTACTGCCTGCAGACGGGCTCGACATTGAAGTGACCACAGACAAGCCCGGCTCGAACATGGTCATTCTGAAATGCAATACACCGGGCGTGATACCCTATTGGGAGACTCCCACAGGTAAATCGACCCGCATGTGCGACACGATAATAGCTCCTTTCACAGGAGATTTCAAGGTAACGTTTGTTGGTTTGTGTGGCGGCGGAGCTTCTTCGGCAATAGAGAAAACGGTCAAAATCGAGCGTTTCGACTATGAGATTGACCCGTGGTACGTCATGTTCGCCGGCGAGACAGGCTCGAAGAAGTGGGTCTGGGACCCGAATCCCGGTCGCGGCGGCAGCGGCTGCTACGGTTCCGGCGGTTACGGATGGTCGCCTGACGTACCCAACTGGGGCGGCTATAATGTAGGCGACGAAGGCATCTATGCCGACGAATACCTCGTGTTCGACCTCAACGGCGGCGCCAACGTGACGCTACACCGTCACGACGGCACTGAGCAGAAAGGCACGTTCGCTTTCAACAAGAGCGTGTCGTCGGACCGCGCGGCTCTCGCTCCGTGCTTCCGCAACGGTGAGCCGACGGGTCAGGGTTGGCTTGGTTCCGTGACCCTCACCGGCACTACCGTTCCGAACGGCAATCTCGAGTGGGGCGAGGGACCCGCGCGTCCCGAGTTCGAAATCGCGGTGCTCTCTGCCGACGAGATGGTGCTCATCCAGTATATGGGCAGCCCGATTCTGTGCGACCCCAACTGGGCTACAGGCTCCACTCACTGGTGCTTCGTCCGCGAAGGCGTGGAATAAGACGCCATAGTCTGCAATCAAGGAAGCGCTGCCGGCGACGGTGGCGCTTCTTTTTTTGTACTATTTTGTCAAATCTTTGACGAAGGAGCGGGAAATTCTTGCGTTTCATACTTCTTTGCCTAACTTTGCGTTATACTTTAGATTAGAAAAAAACGAACCATGAATTTCAAGAAATCCTTGCTATTATTATTCTCAGCGGCAGCGGTTACATCGCATGCCGCCGTCACAATGCCTAAGATATTTTCCGACAACATGGTGCTCCAGGCAGACACCGCCGCGATGCTGCGCGGCAAGGCGACTCCCGGAGCGCGCGTAGACGCCAAAGGCTCGTGGGGAGCGACCGCTTCCGCCACCGCCGACAGGAACGGTGTCTGGAAAATGAATATCCGTACCCCTAAGGCTTCGTTCGAGCCTCTGTCGCTGACTGTTACCGACGTCAAGGACGGCAAGGGCATGACATTCAACAATGTGCTCGCCGGCGAAGTGTGGGTAGCGAGCGGACAGAGCAACATGGAGATGCCTCTGCGCGGATTCTGGAACCAGCCCATCGAGGGTGGCGGCGACGAGATAACGTTCAGCCGGCGCAACGGCGAAGGCATACGCTTCATTACTGTTCCGAAGACCGCGAGCTACGAGCCGCTCGACGACGTGAATGCCGTTTGGGTAGAGAGCACCCCCGAAAACGCCGGAGAATTCTCGGCTGTCGCGTGGTTTTTCGCCCGCTCGCTCCGCGACATTCTCAATGTTCCCGTCGGTATACTCAGCTGTGCCTACGGAGGCGCTAAGGTCGAGGGCTACGAGCCGAAGGAGCTTATCGCCAACTATCCCGACCGCGACATAAAAGCCGAGCAGGCGAACAAGGACATGAAGGACTTCGAGCGCGTCGGGGTAATGTATTACGGCATGCTCTTTCCTCTTCGCGGCTATACGGCACGCGGTTTCCTCTGGAACCAGGGCGAGTCGAACGTGGGCGGTCACGACTACTATCCTTCGCGCCAGGCAGACATGCTCGACCACTGGCGTGAGCTGTGGGGCAACAAGGCGATGCCTTTCTATTTCGTCGAGCTTCCCGGCTGGGTCTACGGAGGTAATGACGCGACAGAGTGCGCCCTCTTCCGCGAGGCTCAGCACAAGGCTGCCGCAACTACTCCCGGCGCATACATGGTGAGCACCGTCGACCTTGTCTATCCCGACGAGCCCGATGACATACACGCCCGCAACAAGCGTCCAATCGGTCAGCGCCTCGCTCAGGCTGCCGCCACGTATACCTACGGACAGAAGGGCATTCCCCACGAGTATCCCAAGTACCGCGAGATGGAAGCGAAGGGCAACACCGCCGTTCTCCGCTTCGACAACATGTACAGCGGCTGGACGCCCAACGACTCGGAGAACATCCGCGGCTTCGAGGTCGCCGGCGCCGACAAGGTGTTCCACCCCGCCACAGTGAGAATATGCCCCGACCTGAGTCTCGAGGTGAGCAGCCCCGAGGTCAGCGACATCAAGGCTGTACGCTACTGCTTCAAGAATTTCGCCATAGGCAACATGCACGATACATACGGCATGCCGCTGCTTCCTTTCCGCACCGATGCGTGGTAAACAAACTATAAGAATTATTATGTCAAAAAAAGTCAAGTTTCCGATAATATTGTCCATCATGCTTGCTGCCGTCGGCTGCACCGGAACGAAAAGTACGGATGCGAAAAAAGATTTCGTGACAGTCGAGAACGGAGAGTTCATGCTCCGTGGCAAGCCTTACCGCTATGCCGGCACCAACTTCTGGTACGCGCCCATACTGGGCTCTAAAGGGGAGGGCGGCGACCGCGCGCGCCTCGAGGCTGAACTCGACTCGCTCCAGGCGCTGGGTATCGACAATCTGCGCATACTCGCAGGCGGCGATGGCAACCGCCACATCGCCAGCCATATAGAACCGACGCTCCAGACTGCCCCCGGCGTCTACAACGCCGACCTTCTCGAGGGTCTCGACTATGTGCTCGACGCTCTCGAGAAACGCGACATGCGCGCTGTCATCTACCTCAACAACGCATGGGAATGGAGCGGAGGCTACGGCACCTATCTCGAGTGGGCGGGACGCGGCGAGGCTCCTGTGCCTCTGGAGACGAGCTATCCGGAGTATATGCAGTTCGTGTCGAAATTCATAACCGATTCCGTGGCGAGAGGGCTGTATGCCAACCACGTGCGTAATATAGTCGGTCGTATCAGCTCGATAACGGGCAAACCATACAAGGAATCTCCCGCGATAATGTCGTGGCAGATAGCCAACGAGCCGCGATGCTTCGACCCCGCGAACAAGGATGCTTTCGAGCAGTGGCTCGTGGAGACCGGACGGCTCATAAAGAGCATCGACCCGAATCATCTTGTTTCGACAGGCAGCGAGGGTTCGTGGGGTTGCGAGAACGACATCGAGCTATGGGCGCGTATCCATAATTCCGATGCCATAGACTATGCCAACATCCACGTGTGGCCGTATAACTGGAGCTGGGTGAACCCCGATTCGCTCAGCGAGACACTACCCCGGGCTTTCGCCAATACGGAAGAGTATGTCGCGGCGCACCGCGCAAGGACGGCGAAACCTATTGTGCTTGAAGAGTTCGGTTTCCCGCGTGATTCCATGTCTTACACCCCGGGAAGCGCAACGACGGCACGCGACGAATACTACCGCTTCGTGTTCGGACTCATGGAGAAAGACGGACTGCTCAACGGTGCCAATTTCTGGGGCTGGGGCGGCATGGCTGTTCCGGCGCACGAGAACTGGGAGCCGGGCGACGACTATACCGGCGATCCCGCGCAGGAGGCTCAGGGACTCAATTCGGTGTTCTCTGCCGACCGGTCTACCCTTGAAGTCATCCGCAACGCAAACGGTAAACTGCACGGAACAAGGGCTGAATGACAGACGCCTTTTCCCGCTGACAAAAAAAGCTGCGACAGTATCTGCCGCAGCTTTCTTTTATATGTGTATCGCAGTAACGCTTTACTTTACAAGTACTTTGACGCTGTGGTTCTCGCCGTCGGCAAGATAGTGAACGGCGTAGATGCCGGGTTCCACACTGACGCTTCTGCCGGGACGGAGGTTGCCCACGTACTGACCTGATACAGTGAATACTGCACCGGCGTCGTATGCGCCATGTATCTCGATACGTCCGTTCCGGGCGAATACGAAGGGTTTATCCGACTTCTCGAGGGTGATGCCGGTGGTTCCCGGCTCGGTATTGAGATTGAACTGATACTTCTGGATGGGGGTTGTAGGACCGTCGTTCCAGCCTACGGCGATGATATAGTAGTCGACGTCGCCGCGAGCATCGGTTATGTCGAGGTTCGGCATTTCCACACGGCTCTTGCCGGTATGGTATCTCGCGTAGTCCATGAACTGGAACTGGATAATCTCGTCCTCTGTCTCGTCACGGTCTTTGTACTGGTCAAGAATGCGTGTCTTGCAGTATTCGGTCATATATTCCTCTGTGTCGTTCGAAGGTGTCACATCCACAACTGCATCGTAGTACTTGGGATATACCGGATTCTTTTCGAACGATATGGGAGTGAATTCAAACGTGATGTCGCTCTTTTCCGGCTTGGTGGTCGTGAACGCCACGTGTGCGTTGTTGCTGATGACATTTCCTTCCAGGTCAAATCCGACAGCATAGAGCACATAGTCGGTTCCCCAGTAAACATCGCTCAGTTTACCGTCGTCAATCAGTTCCGAAAGGTCGCAGTCGATGTTGCCGGAGGTACACTGCATAGGAATGAATTCGGTCCAGTCGGTGCCTGAGTACATGTTGGCGAGCCATTTCCACCATTCGATAATCTGTGAATTCGGAATATTGTCGACACCTCCGGTTTCCTCAATCTTGTCAGCTCTGGTGACATCGATGAAATAAAGCATGTCAGGATCCGACACGGTCAGGACGAGATGTGCGTCCATGTTGGATATATTTGTAAGCTGAAGGTCAATCGTTTTCTTCTTGTCGGGGTCGACAGGATCAACAGGATCGACCGGCTCTACCGGCTCTGTTTTGCCGCTTGTGAAGGCGAACTTGGTAATTGCCGTCGTCGGCGCAAGGTTCTCGTCCATGCCGACGGCAACCAGATAATACTCCTTGTCCGGCTGGAGGTAATCGAATACCAGTTCCTGCTCGCCGCTGACCAGAGATTCCGCGCTGACGTTATACATCAGATTGCTCATGAAATCGACATATCCGGCGGTACCGGGTGTCAGGTCGTACTTGTCGACAAACTCTTTGAGATATGAAGTTACAGCATAAGTGTCGTTGTTCGAGGGAGTAACCTTCGCTGTTGCCTTCATTCTGCCTCTTTCAGAGTCTTCCACGCTGATCAGCGAGATTTCGAAAGTGTTGTCCGAAGGAGTGGCGGCTACTGCCGTGAATTCCTTGAAAGCGACATTTGTAGTCAGGTTGCCTTCCGGATCCATTCCGAGTGCGAAAACAACGTAATCGACACCTCCGACAATGTTCCTCCATTCTGATGCCTTGTCTTCCGCAGATTCGTAATAGCTCATAGAAGAGCTAATGAAGTCGGTCCAGACGATTTCATATTGCTCGGCATAGCCTTCCCATTCAGCTTTCTGGAAATTGTATATCCCGTCGGTGCCTCCGAAGGGCTCGAGATAGACGGAAGGTATTACCTGATAGTAGAACGGGACGTCCGGATTGTTGCACGTGATAACAAAATCGGCGTCGTTGGATGTCACGTTCGAGACCTCGACGGACAACGTTGCCAATTCGGCGTTGGCAGCTGATGCAACTGTCAGGGCAGTGCCAAGCGCGAGAGTTTTGAGTAAATTTGCCATAAATTATTAAATGATAAAGTTGGTATATGCTTTATACGCATCTGCCTGTGAGAGGCAGATGCGTTGTGATTAATAAAGGGTCAGCGGACGGTCTTGACGGTGGTCACGGTGCCGTCGGCATGGCGGTCACGGCGGATTACGAAACCGTTGCCGGGCTTGCAGATGCTGCGGCCTGTGAGGTCGAAGTATTCGGAGCTTACCACAGGCGATGCGTCTGTGCCGATGTTGTCGACGCCGGTGCTGCCGAACTTGATTTCGGCGATATTGCTGCGGTATTCCTTGCCGTCGACGATATTGATGAGCTGGATGCCGATGCTCTCGAGTCCCCATACTTTCACGCCAATCTCATGTGCGCCGTCGAAGCGGTCGCGTACAATCATGTTCTTGTTGTAGTCGAAGGGGATGTCGGTGAAGTTTGAGTCGGAGCCGAATTCCTCGGGATTGATTTCCACTACCTCGCCGTCGTAGAAGAGGTTGTAGTAGAGATTCTCGTTGAGCATGAGGTTGCCGTCGACGTCGACGTTGGGGAGATAGAAGTCGAAGTAGTTGAAGTTCTTTCCTTCTTCCCATACGAGGTCGTATGGATCGCGGGGTACGCCGGCGTAGCTCTCCTGCTTCCAGAAGCCGTTAGAGGAAATCTGGCAGAGATATTTGATTTCTTCGTTGCCGGCGTTGATGAGGAGGATAAGGTCGGACGAGCCGTTGTAGATCTTGCCTGTGGCAGGGTCATAGTCGAAGGTGTATTCGGCGTCGGGGTCGGCAGGCGCCATGTAGGGGCTCTCCTCGATGGGCTTTGCAATGAAGGTGTAGATTTCGAGGGCGCCCATGAACGAGCCCATATACTGCAGGTTGGCGATGTGGATCTTGCCGTCATCCCCGATAGAGCCCTTGAACCAGAAGTCGGGGACATCGGTGGAGACGTTGGTGAAGTATACGTCCTTGTCGTCGAAGCCGATCTGTACGGTATGTCCGTAGTTGTCGTTCATCTTGTAGCTGTATGTGGTGGTTTCCAGGTCTGCCGGCGGAGTTACGACCTCGCGGTTGTCGGGGGTGTACACAACGTCAGACTCGCATATACCGAAGTACATCATGCCGCAGTAAACGAGACCGAGAGCGCAATTCTCGGGCAGCGGGTCGAGAGTGATGACCCCGTCCTCGCCGATTGTGTAGGTGAAGGTGCCGGGCTCCTGAATGTTAGCGACAGGCATTCCTGTATCCTCGTCCATCTCGCCGGTGATCTCGACCAGAGCAATTTCATAAGTCTCGCCTTCATCTTCCGCCAGATACTGGGGATATGCCACGGTGATTTTGTTGCCTTCGACAGTTCCCTTGATGTAGCTGCCCATGGGCATCATTGCGATGGGATCGGCGAAATAGACGGTGTTGTCGGCACCGAAAACGATTGTTGCTGCCGCGCTCGTCTCTTCGACCTCTCCCATGTAGTTGATGAAATATGTCTTGTTGTAGTTCTTTGCTTCGCCTTCTGCCTCATAGATTATTTCAGGAGCTTCTTCAGGAGCATAGGCGGCTCTTGAAGGAGCTTTCACAAGATTGCTGAGAAGCGAATGTCTGAATTGCAGAGCATCGGTCGGCTGCGCGCCTGCGGTTGACGCGAGCATACATGCCGCAGCGATAAGAGTAAATGCTTTTTTCATAGGAACAATTGGAATGTAAAATTAGATAAATTGTATGTTCAGAGTTGTTTAGATGAGATTTTGGATGTGCGTACGGTGCCGTCGCTCATTCTGTCGCGGCGGATATAGATGCCTTCCGTGGGCTGCGGAACGGGAATGCCCTGAAGGTTATAGAATTCGGATGACTCTACGACGGCTCCTGTGGAAATCTCGCCGGTTCCGGCTGGGGAGTCGGAGTAGGGGAGCGCGGCAGAGCGGCAGCTGTTGACCGCATAGCCGGTTTTGGTATCTATAAGGGCGACAACGCCGTGCAGCGTGGCGTCAGAGTTGATGAAGTCTTCGCCGCTGAGGTTGCGGAGCTCGCTAATGTCCACTGTATAGGTATATGTATAGGTCGTGTTGGCATCTGCGTCCGCGGGTACAGATTCGGCTATACCCTTGATATCCTTGTAATAGATCACTACATCGTTGAATATAAGTCCGGTAACGGCAGAGGCGCCTTTGAGGAATATGTCCCAGATGGGTGTGTCCACGCCGTCGCCTTTTTTCTGTCCGGCGTAATTGTTCAGCTGATACCACGTTGGATTGTGGAGGTTGTCGGCGGCGAGGGCGAATGTCAGACGATAGTCGGCGGCATCGACGTCCTCCATGAACTTAAGCTCCGATGTCAGCTCGACTGTTTTATGCGTGTCGTCGGTCCATTCTATGCCCAGACTTATGTCGGCATTGGAGACACGTGCGGCGAAAGCCTCGAATTCGTATGGTATCGCCATCGGGTCGATGATGGTCTCGCGGTTTATGTCGGCGGCAGGATATCCAGGGACCGTGATGGGGAAATCGGAACTGCTGACGGTAGCCATCGCCTTCTCGAAGCCGCTGCTGTGGAAGGCAAGACCGACGAAGTCGTCGCCGAGACGTTCTTTCATATATTCCATCGCCACATATCCGCGCGGGCAGAAGCCGCAGCCGAGTCCGGTGTATTCCTCGACCAGCGGGCGCGTTACCGGTATGCGCGACCATACGTTGACAGTACCCTGCGCGGTGCTGCTGGGGTCGTTGTTCGGCTTGCCGTTGTTTTTGTCGATTGTGAGCTTGAGATCATATTTGCCGAGCTCAGAAGACGCTTTAAGCGGCAGCTCGACAGTGACGGTCTTGCCTCCGGTGGCGAGGGGCGTCTCGAGACTGTATGTGCCAGATCCTGTGACATTGCCGAAAGTGTATGAATACTCGATGTCCTCAACGGGGGCGGTGCCGTGGTTGATGAGCATGGCGGGCACTGAGCCCTCCTTGCCGCAGACCATGTAGATCTCACCAGATACGGAAACTGCAAGGTCGGTGTCGCCGAACTCGGTCTGCAGATGGATGACCATAGGGCTGACGGATTTCTGTGCCGTGCCGAGCTCCGCCCATTTGAGGCGTGTGCGCGAGGTGTGCATCCACAGACCTTTGTCGAGATTTGTCGTTGAACTGACCACAGCGACGGGATTGCCCGGATAGCCGTACTTGGCGTCGAGGCTGGTGATTGTAAAAGAGTAGCCTGCCCAGATGCCGGCTTCGGTAATCTCGACCGGAGTGTCAAAAGTTGTTGAAAGAGTGTAATTCTCGAGTTTCGCTTCCTTGGAGGCTATGTCGGGCGCGTTTTTCTTGTCGACGAGCCGGAGTTCCGAGGCGAGCCAGCCGGAAAGATCGGTTACAGCCTCTTGTGTGACAGGAAGGTAGACCGACAGACCTGTGATTTTTGTCCCGACAACCGTGGGGTCGGTTATGTTGATAGCCACGTCGTAGGTCTCGGTCTTGCGGAAGCCGAATCCGCCGGGCTCGGCGCCAGACGTGTTGTATGTGAAATCTATGTCGGAAGCATCAGAAACGAAAGATGCCGCTATGGCGAGCAAGGAGAAAAACAGTTTTTTCATAGATATGGAATATACATACTGTATGTGATAGGATTCAATTTTTTGACAAAGATATGGTAAAATTCTTTAATGAGTGGCAATTTTTCTTATAAAACTGCTGAAAAAGGAATTTTCTGCCACTATTTGCCGGCGTCCGCCACCACTCCCCCCGCTGAGGACATTCCGGGAAGCTGATATGACCGCGGAACGGTGGGCAAGTTAACAAAAAGACGCCAAACCGGTACTATTGTTAAAGAACATCTGTCCCCAAGTCAAACTCAGAACATCAGTCTGTCGGGTACCAAAGGCTGCGCCTCCAAAAATTCTGAGTGTCTTTATATCTTCGTCTCAGTCACATAGCCACCGCTATGCTCCTTCGGCTCAGCTATAAATCCATCTCAGACTTTTTGGTCTGTGATTTAACAGATATTATGAAACGCCCTCTAAATAAGAAAAGTCAAAGATAAAATAGTGTAAGCGGAGAATGTTATTATAAACTAATTTTGCAGCCGAGGAAAAATAAAACTGCATGTGTGCCGTTTTTGATTCTGGATGCTTCCAGAATTACACATAAATACAGCACATAATACTTACAGTAAATAAATTCCGGTATGACACCTTAGATTTTATTAACACCAAAAACATAAACCAAGCACTTCTTAAATGAAAACCAAATTATCAAGCCTCAGAAGGCTCGTGACAATGCTTTTCTGTGCGGTGGCAATAGGCGCAATGGCGCAGGTCACTGTGAAAGGTACAGTCATAGACCCTGCCGGCGAACCGCTCATCGGCGCGTCGGTCGTAGA
>JAGBDG010000129.1 GCA_017937625.1 Muribaculaceae bacterium
ACCGAAGAGGAGGATATGGTCGAGCGCCTCACGGCGGAGGCGCGCTGCCTGCACGAAGACGCGCAGGTTGTCGACAATCTTCTCCTGACCGTTGAACGACTCAAAAGAGCCCGGTCGGAGCGCTTTTTCTATTTCAGTCTCGGAACCGGATGCGGCACCGTGTATGTCGAACTGTCCGTTGTCTGTCATAGGTGTTCCTTGATTTTATTGAAGACGACCTGCGGTCGGATGGCGGTGAGGCAGAGCTTGTCGCCTCGGTAGCAGGGCTTGTCGCCGAAGACCGAGCACGGACGGCAACTGACGGGCAGCTGTATGGTGTCGTCGTCGGTCTGACGCCAGCCCTTGAAGCCGCAATAGGGGTGCGTGGCGCCCCAGATACTCACGGTAGGAGTCATAGCTATTGCCGCGAGGTGCATGTTGGCGGAGTCCATGGAGAGCATGACGTCGAGGTGGTTGAGCAGGGCGAGCTCGGCGGCGAAGCCGAATTTCTTACCGGCGAGCGATGTTGCTGACGGATAGTCTTTTGCCCAGCTGTCGAGTATGCGGCATTCGTTCTCGCCGCCTCCGAAAAGGAAAATGCGGATAGGGCGCTTTCGAGCCTCCTCGTCGAGCATGGCGACAACCTCGCGCATCTGCTCGGTCGGATAGACCTTGCCCTCGTGAGCGGCGAAGGGCGCTATGCCTACCCAGCGCTCTCCCTCGGGCTTGGGGGCGGTTATTGCGGCGTATCGATTGGCGGGAGCGGTGCCTCTGCCGTCGAAAAGTCCGTTGAACTTCTCGGAGATGCCGAGCCCCGCCTTGAAGAATGCCTCGCGATAGCGTGCCCGCTGCGAAATCAGCGGCAGCATCACCTTGTTGTGGCGTCGCGTGAGTGCGCGGCGCTTGGCGCGCGGCTTGAAAATATGCACCGCCGGCACTCCGCAGAGTTTCAGGAACAGAGCCATGAGCCTGGTGCGGAGGACATTGTGCAGGTCGATGAAATAGTCGGGACGGTATTCTCCGACAAGTTCTCCGACGAGCTTGCGGATGCCGCCGACGCCGTCGTACTTTGTCTTGAGGTCGACACCGAGGAGTGTAAGGTTCTCCGGCGGGTCGACGAAAATTGAAGTCATCGACGGGCGCGTGACGAAGACGAAATGCACGTCGGGATATGTTCGGCAGGCGCTGTAGACCACGGGGACGGTCATTGCAACGTCGCCAAGGGCTGAAAACCGCGCCAGAAGCACGGTTTTCAGCCCGAGAGAATTACCTTCGGGAGATATGTTATTTTTTGCCGCCATAGAGGACAGGGTTGGTGTCGGCGTCGTTGTACATCTTCATCTGTCGGTAGACCTTCATGTACTTGCGTCCTGCGGCTATGTCGTCGAGGAGGGTGTCGACGGCGGCGATGAGGTCGGCTCTCTGCTCCTCGAGCACGGCGAGCTTTGCGGCGCACTTTGCGCGGTGAGCCTCGGTAGCATCGGCTCTGTCGACCTCTGCCTTCATGTGGTAGATCTTAAGGGCGAGGATGGACAGGCGGTCGAGCGCCCATGCGGGACTCTCGGTGTTGATGGTAGCGTCGGCGAGCACCTTCACACCGGCATATTTGTTGCGGAAATAAGTGTCGAGTTCCTCGACCATGTCGGTGCGGTCCTGATTCGACTTGTCGATGCGGCGCTTTAGGGCGAGGGCGGCGACGGGGTCGATCTCCGGGTCACGGATGATGTCCTCGAGGTGCCACTGCACGGCGTCTATGCGGTTTTTTGCGTAAAGGATGCCGTCGATGCTCTCTACGTCGTAGGGCTGACGGCTGGCGGCGTCGACGTCGTCATCGATGTGGTAGTCGGCTACCGACTGCTCGAATATCTTGTAGGCTTTTTCGGTGAAAGTCATAAAATCCGGTATATAGTTTTGGTGAGTTATCTTTTGAGGAATCTGGCGGCTCCCCTGCCTCCGAGACGTGTGTATTCAAAAATAAGCCTGAGTCCCAGTCCGGGGTTGAGAGCGTCGAGCATTGCGCGACCGTCCGCCGTGCCGAGGCGCGAGGCGCGGGCGTACTCTATGGCACGCTTTGCGCGGCACCACGAGCGTCCGTTCTCGCCGACGGTCTTTTCTATACGCGACAGCGCGGCGTCCATGCGTGCGGGAGCGGAAGCGCCCTGTGCGGTGATAGAGTCCTCTGTCTCGTATACGTGTACGCCTCCAGAGCCGATATACGTGATGTTGGGGTCTGCGGCAAGGATGCGCGAGCCGAGCTCGATGTCGTCCCAGTACTTTACGGCGGTGTCCCACCCTCCGACAGAACGGACGAGCTGCGTGCGCGCGCACCATCGCTGAGTAGCCATGGCACCGTCGAAAAGATTGTGGCGCTGCATGTCGTGTCCGAAGAACTGTCCCGGTCGATGGCTTCCGTCCTTGCGGACGTGGACGGTGTCCCAGCCGATGATGTCAGTCTCGGCATTGTCGGCAATGGCGTTCGCAACGGAAAGAAGGTGTGTCGGAGCCATGGTGTCGTCGGAGTCGAAAAACATAATCCACGGAGCGCGTGCAATGGCGAGCCCGGCGTTGCGCGCAGCGGCGGCTCCACGCTCGAGACATTGGGTGACGACAATCTCGAGTCCGTTTTCAAAGTTGTCATCGCGCCACTTTTCGAGAACACCGAGGGTTCCGTCGGTAGAACCGTTGTCGACGATTATCAGCTCGAAGGGGCGGTAGCACTGCCGGGAGATAGACTCGAGGGTGCGCTGTACGAGTTCGGCACGGTTAAGCACCGGCACGACCACACTTATCAGTACTTCTTTCTTTTCCATATCTCCCACAAAGATAAAAAGAAATAATGAAAGTGCGCGAAAAAACGGAAAAAATACGCAATCCGGCGCTATTGTGTCGCACGCTAATCGTGTGCTTTTGTGGAGGGCGGGCGGAAGACGATGATACAAAAAATCGGCTGCGATGCCCTTGGGGTCGCAGCCGATTGCAGTTAATGATTATATGGTCTGTGCCGGATGATTATTTCACGGCAACTTTCTTTACTGTATTGCCCTGACGGACGATATAGAAACCGGCGGGGAGGCGTTCGATAGTTGTCGATACTTTCACGCCCTGAAGATTGAAAAACTCTGCAGGAACCGAAGTGTCGCTGAGGATGCCATCGATGCCGGCGAGAACGCTCACCGAGCATTCTGCTTTCAGGTCCGAGCCGTCGGTGGTGGTGACGGTTATCACGCAGCTGCCTTCCTTGAGCACCTTCACAAGTCCCTCGGCGCTGACTGTTGCAACGGTCTCGTCGCTGCTCGACCATGCGACAGTCTTGTCGGTGGCGTTGTCGGGAGTGACAGTCGCGGTGAGTTGGAACTCGTCGCCTTCGACAGCCTCGACTGAGGTGAGGTCAAGAGTGATGCTCTCGACGAGGATTACAAGCGGCTTGACAGTTACCGAGCATTCTGCTTTCAGGTCCGAGCCGTCGGTGGTGGTGGCGGTTATCACGCAGCTGCCTTCCTTGAGCACCTTCACAAGTCCCTCGGCGCTGACTGTCGCAACAGTCTCGTCGCTGCTCGACCATGCGACAGTCTTGTCGGTGGCGTTGTCGGGAGTGACAGTCGCGGTGAGTTGGAACTCGTCGCCTTCGACAGCCTCGACCGAGGTGAGGTCAAGAGTGATGCTCTCCACAAGAGTCGGGGCGGCAGAAACGGTCACTTCGCACTGCTCGGTGTGGGGTAACCCGTAGCCGTCGACGGCAGTGAACCAGATTACAGCCTCGCCGGGAGCCACGGCGGTTATCACGCCATTGTCTACGGTGGCAACTTCGGGATTGGACGAGGCCCATTCCTCGGATTCGATGGTTACATCGTCATCTTTCGTCACTGTAGCTGTGACTGTGGCTGTTTTGCCGGCAGTGAGATCAAGGGTCTGCTCGCTCAGAGCGACGTCAAAAGCGCCCATTTCGCGGAAGTCGGTAAACTGAGTCCATCCATCCGCCACGAAATATTTATTAAAGCTGCCTTTGGGGATGTAAACTACAGCGTCTGTCGGAACCCGGTTAAATGCGCCGTCCCCTGTCTTTTGAGGGGTCGGATTCAGGTTATAGATTGTCTTGAGCTCTCTGCAATCACAGAAAGTATAATCTTTGATTTCGGTGACTGAGGCGGGGATGCTGACTGAAGTCAGGCTGCTGCACTCCCGGAAAGCGGACTTTCCGATAGTGGTGACTGAGGCGGGAATGCTGACCGAGGTCAGGCTGCGGCACTCCAGGAAAGCGGACTCTCCGATTTCGGTGACTGAGTTGGGGATGTTGACCGAAGTCAGGCTGCTGCAGCAGGAGAAAGCTCCCGTTTCGATAGTGGTGACTGAGTTGGGGATGTTGACCGAAGTCAGGCTGCTGCAGTAAAAGAAAGCGCCTTTTCCGATTCTAGTGACTGAGTTGGAGATGTTGACTGAGGTCAGGCTGCTGCACTCCCGGAAAGCGTAGTCTCCGATTTCGGTGACTGAGTTGGGGATGTTGACCGAGGTCAGGCCGCTGCAGTAATTGAAAGCACCGAATCCGATTGTAGTGACTGATTTGGGGATTGAGTATTCTCCTGTTTTGCCACCAGGATATCGTATAAGCTCTGTTTTGTCGATATTAAACAATACCCCGTCTTCCGAAATGTAATTCGGATTACCGTTTTCGACTACAATCTCTGATAAACTGCTGCACTCGGCGAAAGCGTTCGCTACGATTTTGGTGACTGAGTTGGGGATGTTGACCGAAGTCAGGCTGCTGCACCTCCGGAAAACGTCCATTTTGATTACGGTGACTGAGTTGGGGATGTTGACCGAAGTCAGGCTGCTGCACTCCATGAAAGCGTACTCTCCGATTTCGGTGACTGAGTTGGGGATGTCGACCGAGGTCAGGCTGCGGCAACCATAGAAAGCGTAGTCTCCGATTTCGGTGACTGAGTTGGGGATG
>JAGBDG010000130.1 GCA_017937625.1 Muribaculaceae bacterium
CCCTTCTGCCGCAGCAAATGTATGTACTGCGACTTCTACTCCCTGCCCACCAAGGATGACAAGCTGATGGAGAACTACCTGTCCGCCATCTGCGCCCATATCAAGGAGACCGGCCCCCTGGCTCCCAATCACAATGTAGATACCATCTACTTCGGCGGCGGTACCCCCACCTTCTTCGGCGCTGAGGGTATGGCAACCATCCTCACCGCCATCCGCCGGGCATTTGACGTAGCCAATGACGCGGAGATCACCTTTGAGGCGAACCCGGACTCCGTTTCCGAGCATCTGCTCCGCCGTCTGAAAGCCGAGGGCTTTAACCGGGTGAGCCTGGGCGTACAGACCGATGATGATGAACTGCTGAAAAAGCTGGGCCGCCCCCATGACTATGCCCAGGTGGTTTCCGCCGCGAAACGCATCCGCAAGGTAGGCTTCCGCAATCTGTCCCTGGATCTGATGTACGGCCTGCCCGGACAGAGCCTCATTGCCTGGCAGGAGACTCTGGAAAACGTACTCCGCTTAAATCCCGAGCATATCAGCTGCTACGGTCTGAAAGTGGAGGAAGGCACTCCCTTGTATGACATTAAGGACTTCTGCCAGCTGCCGGACGATGACACCCAGGCGGATATGTATATGGCGGCGGTGGACATTCTCCGATCCCGGGGCTACCGCCAGTACGAGATCTCCAACTTTGCCAAGAAGGGCCGGGTCTCCCGGCACAACATCAAGTATTGGAACGGCGAAGAATATCTGGGCTTCGGCCCGGATGCCAGTTCGGATTTTGCCGGTAAGCGCTTCAAGATTGTCCGCAGCCTGCCGGACTACATCTCCGGCATCAAAAAGGGCGGACAGGTCATCCGGGATGTGCAGGAAGTGCCGCCCCGGGAACGGGCCGGCGAATATGTCATGCTGCGCTTGCGCACCGTGTCCGGCATCAGCCCTCAGGAATACGAGAAGCAGTATCTGCTGCCCTTCGCCCCCCTGGCGGAGATCCTGGAAAAATACCGGGAACGGCGATATGTTTCCATCTCCGAATCCGGACGGTACCACCTGACCCCCGAGGGTTTCCTGATCTCCAACACCATCATTTCCGACCTCCTGCTTGCCCAGGAGAATTCCGAGCCTCTGGCCAAGCGCAGATAGTAAGGGCCGCCGGAACATTATGTTCCGGCGGCGTTGACCTCCCCTACCGGAGAACGATCCACGAAAATCCCGCAAAAAGCGCCAAAAAGTGTATCAACTGCCCTGTTGACAACCCAATCAAGCTGTGTTATCATGTTTTTATAAAGTCCTGTGAGGGAGTAGCAAACGTGGTACGCCACGGCAGTGAATCAACATTCCGGTTTTCAAACCTGGTTCACTTTTATTTGCGAGACTCATGTAAGCGTTGGCTGTGCATGATTCCATCTCAGGCAGATCCGTACATGGCCGTGTGCCATGGCGGATTATTTTTTTGCTGTGTATCTCATTGGCGGCCGGGCCGCCATCAATAAACGTAAGGAGAATATTTATGTTAGTATCTGTTTTGCTGTTTGCCGTCGGCCTTGTCCTGCTCATCAAGGGCGGCGACTGGTTCGTTGACGGCGCAACCGGCATCGCTCGCCGGTTCCATCTGCCGGATATCATTGTCGGTGCTACGGTGGTCTCCATCGGTACCACCCTGCCCGAGGTCATGGTTTCCGTTACCGGTGCTCTGCAGGGACAGGGCGCTATGTCTTACGGCAACGCCATTGGCTCCATCATCTGCAACACCGCGCTCATCGCAGCGATCTCTGTCGCCTGCAATCCCGGCCCTGTCAACACAAAAACCATGAAAATGCCCGTCATTTTCTTCTTTTTCTCCGCAGCGGTATACTGCGCCGCTGCATACCTGCTGGGTGAGTTCCCCCGCTGGTTGGGCTTTGCTCTGTTGGCCATCTTTGTCGTTTATATGCTCCTCACCGTCCGTCAGGGCCTGAAAAACCCCGAAGCCGCCCACGAAGAAGGGGACGAGGGTGAGAAGAAAGAAAAGAAGCTGTGGCAGGAGCTGGCTCTGCTGGTCGTCGGCGCTGCCCTGATTGCTCTGGGCGCCAACCTTCTGGTGGAGCACGGCACCATCATCGCCCAGGAACTGGGCGTTCCCGAGACCGTTATCGCGCTGACCTTCGTCGCTCTGGGTACTTCTCTTCCCGAGCTGGTCACTACCATCACCCGCGTACACCAGACATTCCGCGGCTACTGGGACTACGACGGCGGCGGACTTACCGACATGGGACAGCACTACCTCGACCCCGTTCAGTACCTCCTCGGAAAGGACAACGACTTCCCCGTGAAGATTGAAGTGGAGGCTCCGCAGCAGCATCCCGACGCTGTCGGCATCTGGCACAAAATCAAATATACCTATGCCGACGGCTGCCAGATTATCCTCGAAGGCGAAGGCTATGAGACTCTCGGCAAGGTTCCGTACATCGAAGGTCCCAAAGGCAAGGTCTACAGAGGCTTCGAGTGCACCATTCCGGACGTGATGAACAAGATTGCCGAGATGCCCGATCCCGAACCACAGCGCACCGACTTCCTCGACTGCGTGCGCAACCGCCGCAAGTTCGCCCTCAACGAGCAGAACGGACACCACAGCTGCACGCTCGTCAACCTCGCAGCCGTAGCGCTCCGCCTCGGCAGAAAAGAGCTCAATTTCGACCCGAAGACGCAGACATTCATCGGCGACGATGCCGCAAACGCACTCATCGACCAGCCGATGCGCGCCCCGTGGAAAATCTGATACCATAACAAACACAATCACAGACTACAGCATCTAAGATGAAACACAGTATAACAGCACTTCTCGCGGCGTTCGTTCTCTCCTTCGCCATGAACGCGCAGACGCAGCAACTCGACAGCAGAAACCGCACGCCCGAGACCGTCGTTTCCGACGCGCTCGCGCAGCTTCCCGCCGGAAACAGCGAGGCTTACAGCCGCATTATAGGCGAAATAGCCGGAACGGAAGCGAAAGGCATAGAAATGCTCACCTCCATGCTCGGACCCGCCGCCGAGACCGACAACTCCATCGCCGAATATGCCATCGACGGCGTTGTCAACCTCGCCACCACACCAGGTCAGGAAGCACTGCGCAAACCGGTACACGACGCTCTCGTCGTTGCTCTCGGCAACTGTCGCGACAACGCCAACAGCGCCTTCATCCTCTCGCAGCTCAACAAGCTCGCGTCTCCCGCCGACTTCCAGCTCTACTATACCCTGCTCGGCGACAGCTATCTGTCGGACCATGCAGTGCGGGGACTCGCCAACATGCCGGGCGCCAACGCGCAGATAAGCAGCGCCGTCAACGGAGCTGCCGCCCCCAGCGCCAAACTCGCCTACATAGCCGGATTCCGCAAGCTCCAGAACGTGGAGCCGACCCTGCTCAAATGGCTTGCCGCTTCCGACGAGGCAACCCGAGCAGCTGTCACAGCGGCGCTCGCCGAATGCGGAACAGCAAAATCCATAAACGCCCTCAAGGCATCGGGCGACACCGACTCCTATCTCCGTCTTCTCAACAACATCACCGACCGCAAGGCTGTGGCACGCGAGGCTGCCGCGCTCGTCAAGGACGGCAATCCCGCACTACGCTGCGCCGGTCTGCGACTGCTCATGATCTCCAAACCGGACAATGCAGGAAAGACCGTCGTCAGTGCGCTGAAAGACAAGGACGCTCAGTACCGCCACACGGCACTCGTCAACGCCATCCCCGCAGCAGGTCCGGCAGTTGTGCCTGAAATAACTTCGAAATTCAACTCCTACCCGGCATCCGCAAAAATCGACGTGCTCGAATGGCTCGCCGACAACCATGTAGCCGAGCAGATCAATCTCATCACCTCCGCCATCTCTGACTCCAATCCGAACGTCTCGGCAACTGCCGTGCGCACGGCGTCGATAATCGGAGGCGACAAGGCGCTGGCTGCAATCATTCCTCTCCTGGGAACAGAAGGTCCTGCCGGAGACGCCGCAGCATCGTCGCTGCGTTCCTTCCACGGCGACATCACATCGGGCGTTCTCGGATGCCTGAAGTCTGACAATCCCGCAGTCGTAAGACAGGCTCTGGCACTCGCCGAAGAACGCCACATCCATTCGGCATATCCCGACGTAGTGGCTCTCACCTCATCGAAAGACAAGGAAATCAGCGACGCGGCATTCAAGGCTCTCCGCGGCGTCGCATCCGCATCGAACTTCGACAACCTATGCGACATGCTCGAGGCATCCGCTGCCGCCAATACCGGCGCACTGCAGGCTGCCGCCGGCGCATCAATCGCCCCCATGACAGCCGACGAGCGTTTTGCCAACGTCAGCCGCCGCCTCTCGGCAAGCTCCAAACCGGCGCTCTACTATCCCCTCCTCGCCCAGACAGGCAATGCCGACGCCATCGCGAAACTTCTCGAGGGATACAAGGGCAACGACAGCGCCGCCGCGCTCGCCGCTCTTCTGAAAGTAGACAGTCCTTTAGTGATTCCCGAACTCTACAGCATCGCAGCCCAGACCAACGGTGACACCCGCGACAATCTGCTCAGCCGCGCGACCGCTCTGCACGCGAAGTATAATTCCGACCCGGAGGCAATTTTCTACAGCCAGGTTCTCGACCTCGATCCAAGCGCACAGGTGCGCAGGGAAGTGTTCGGCAAGCTCGCCGGCTGCCACACTCTTCCGGCTGCTATGATAGCCGCCGACTATCTTTCCGACCCGTCGGCAGCCTACGAAGCAGCGACAGCACTCGCAACGATAGCCGACAAGAACGCATCGCTGCAGCGCGGAGCCACCATGCGCTCCGCACTTGAAAAAGCCGTAGAGGTGTTCAAGGCAAAGCAGGCAAAAGGTGATGCCGACGCAGGCTATGCTGTCGACCGCGTCAACCTCATGTTCGCAAACTGGAATGCCGAAAACGGCTTCCGTCCCGCAGGCGCCAAAGGCACGGCGGACGCCAAGGCGATTTCCATACCCGTGGGCGCCAACATGGAGAACTTCGACATTTATTTCGACTGGTACGGCAAAGGCAACGCCACAGTGACTCTGCGCTCCATGTCGCTGGTCAAGCTTTCCGCAGCGAACGGCATCAGCACACCTTTCCAGGACACTCCTGTAGTAGCCGTACGCCAGAACCAGTGGAACCAGATACACATCAAGATGGTAGCCGACCGCCTGTTCGTCACGGCTAACGGCGAGCCCATTCTTGTCAACTATGCCGTCAGCAAGATTCCCGGCACACAGCGCAAGGCTCCCTATTCGGGCAAAGTCGCTATCGCCTCGACAGGCAAGATGCCCGTACAGCTGCGCCGCTTCTACGTCGAGAATCTGCCCGCCACACCCGTCTACAAGCTCTCAGCCGAGGAGAAGGCTCAGGGCTTCGAGCTCCTTTTCGACGGACGCTCGCTCGAGAACTTCCACGGCAACACCACGGCTTACGTTCCTGTCGACGGCAACATCTACGTCACCGCACAGTATGGCGGCACGGGCAATCTCTATACAAAGAAGAACTACAGCGATTTCGTTTTCCGCTTTGAGTTCTGCTTTGACGCTCCCGCCGTCAACAACGGCATAGGCATCCGCACGGGCAAGGACGTTACCGGCGTCGACGCAGCTTTCTATGGCATGGAGATTCAGGTCCTCGACCACGACGACCCCGTCTACCAGGGTCATCCTTTCGGCTACAAGGGTCTGAAACCATACCAGAACCACGGCAGTATCTACGGTGTGGTTCCGTCGGAGCACGTCGACTTCGGCCCCATCAAGCAGTGGCACACCGAGGAGATCCGCGCAGAAGGTGACCATATCACAGTCACTGTCGACGGCAAGGTAATCACCGACGCCAATATCCGCGAGGCTTGCCAGGGCAATCCCGTGGCACCCGACGGGGGCAAGTACAACCCCTACACCATCGACCACCGCAACCACCCCGGTCTTTTCAACAAGGAAGGCTACATCAGCTTCTGCGGTCACGGTCCCGGTGTGATGTTCCGCAACGTAAGAGTACTTGATCTCACCAAACACAAAAGCAAAGCAAAGAGAACAGCACGCAAGTGAATTCAATAGCTTCAGAACGTATACAAGAGCCCACCCCGGTAGCCGCTATCGGGGCGGGCAACCGTATGCGCACATACATGCACTATGTGGCGCAGAATCCCGACAAAGTCAGGCTTGTGGCAATAGCCGAGCCGGACGCGGCACGCAGGGAAGCCATGCGCCGCGACTTCGGACTTGACGGTGACGCCGTGTTCGAAGGATACGATAGCCTTTTCGCGTCGGGCATACGTTTCGACGCCGTATTCATCGCCACTCCCGGCAACGAGCATTACCGCCCCGCAATGATGGCGCTTGAGCGTGGATGCCACGTCCTACTCGAAAAACCCATAGCCCAGAACTACGATGAATGTCTGGCTGTCGCCGAACTGGCGAAGAAAAACGGACTGACGGTGTCGGTCTGCCACGTCATGAGGCATCATCCGATGTTCCTTAAGATAAAGGAACTAATCGATTCCGGCAATTACGGCAGAATCATCACAGTATCGCACACCGAGGAGGTGGGCATCGACCGCGCCACGCACAGCTACGTCCGCGGGACGCTCAACAACGAGAGAACGAGCAACCCCATGCTCCTCGACAAGAGCTGCCACGACGTGGATTTCCTTCTGTGGATTACAGGCGCGCACTGCCGCCGCATATCGTCATTCGGCTCGCGCTTATGGTTCCGCGGCGAGAATGCTCCCGCAGGCTCGGCAGACAGATGTATCGTCTGCCCTCTGGAAGAACGATGTCCCTACTCCGCCGTAGACCTTTACCGCCGACGCAAGGAGTGGACGCGCAACTTCATACCGGGACCCGGTCAGACGGTCGACGATATCGTGGAATTGCAGCTCCGCGAAGGACGGTTCGGCAGATGCGTCTACCGCTGCGACAACGACGTTGTCGACAACCAGGTAGTGACCATGCAGATGACCGACGGCATGATTGTCACGCTCACGATGAATGTCTTCACCCAACGCGACTGCCGCACAATAGAGATAGGCATGACTGAGGGACAGATAACATGCAACGGCATGACCGTCAACGCCCGCAATTTCCGCACACGCCGCACGGAGACTTACGATTTCTCGCCCCTTGCGCGTGTAGGCTTCCACGGAGGCGCCGACCTTGCGCTCGTCGAAGAGTTTATCGATGCCGTCCGCACCGGCTCGAAACCCGTCACCTCCATTGAGGGCGCTCTCGAGGCACACCGCATCATTTTCGAGGCGGAACGCAGCCGCCACACAGGCGAGACCGTAAGTCTTTAATGCTCCTGCGATGCCGGCTGTGCAGCTGGCGCGGGAGTATGCTCAGGTGCATTTTCTGTAACAACCGAGAGCGAGGAGCTCGAGTAGATGGAAAGTCCGGCAAAGTCGGGCATTATTGTTGTCACATGCTCGAGAAGGGCGCTCTGTATAGCCTCGTACTTGTCCCAGTCGGTAGTCGAGGTGAAGCAGTATATCTCCAGAGGCAGCCCGTATGGCGTGGCGTCCATGACACGCACGATAAGCTGCTCATTGTGGGCGAAGTCCGGATTGCCCAGCACGTAGAGACAGACATAAGCGCGGAAAAGACCGAGATTGGTCACTATAGTACCGTTGACAGGTGTCAGACCGCCTTCGTTCTGCTCGGTGCGTTTCTCCTTACGGAGGTTTGCCACGAAATCGGAAAGCACGGGGAATTTTGCCACGATCTCGTCAGTCGCGCTGTCGGTGAGCCGGACTATGGTGGTGGTGTCGATAGTAAGCGTCTTGACAATACGTCGCGCGCCGGACTCCTTCATGCCGCGATAGTTCTGGAAGGAGCTTGAGACGAGTGTATAAGGAGGAACAGTGACGATGGTATTGTCCCAGTTGCGGACCTTGACTGTCGTCAGCGTCACGGACATGACAGTACCGTTCGCCGGGGTGCCTGGCACAACAATCCAGTCGCCGGCATGAAGCATGTCGTTCTGAGTCATCTGTATTCCGGACACAAAGCCGAGTATGCTGTCCTTGAAAACGAGCATCAATGCCGCCGCGAATGCGCCGAGTCCGGTGAGGAGCATGGCGGGAGACTTGTCAAGCAAAATCGAGAAAACGACGATGACAATGATTATCCAGAGAATGCCTTTCGCCACATTTACAAGTCCGCGGATGGGCAGCTTTCTGGTATTCTTATGGATGTCGTAGTGGTTGAAAATGAAGTCGAAGACTGCCGACAGACCTATACCCAGGCAAATCAGGGCGCAAACGCCGGCTATTCGCTCTATAATGACCACTGTGTGGACACTGCGGTTGAAGGCGAACGGCACGAGAGCCATGATGAAAAGCGGAACAATGATATAGCAGCACTTCGACAGAGTCTTCCACTGCAGCAGCTCGCTGCCGATGACACTCTTATGAAGACTCACCAGTTTTCTGAGAATAAACAGCACAAACTTCTGTATCGCCCAGCCGATAAGGAGAGCCAGCGCTATCACTATTGCGAGATAGATGAAGTCGTCGGTATCGGTGTATCTGCCGAGTCCAACGGCATCGAGACCTCGGTCAATAATTTTCATCAGCCATGCCGCAACTGTGCGGCTCGCCGGTGCATCAACCGGTACGGGGACGGGTGTGGATATTGCTGTCATAGGATTTTTAACTGA
>JAGBDG010000131.1 GCA_017937625.1 Muribaculaceae bacterium
GGAATGCTGCTCGTCAACAATCCCGGTTCGTGGGGAAACATCTACGCCCCGCTCGAACACGCCGACTGGAATGGTCTGACACCCACCGACCTCGTTTTTCCTTTCTTCATGTTCATTATGGGTATATCGACATATTTCTCACTCAAGAAATATGAATTCAAGCCCTCGAGACAGTCGCTATGGAAGGTCATCCGCCGCTCGGTGGTTCTGTTTGCCATCGGTCTTGCGATAGCCTGGTTCGGAATGTTCCTGCGCGGGATAGTTTCGGATAAAACGCTGTGGGAATCGGTTATGACTTTCGACCATATACGCATACTCGGCGTCATCCCGCGACTTGCCATCTGCTACGGCATAGGCGCGCTTATCGCCCTGTACGTACCACAGAAAAAACTGCCGTGGCTTGTCGCGCTTTTTCTGATACTTTATGCCATAATACTCGTTTTCGGTCGCGGCTACGAGCAGTCGGCGGAAAACATCATCGCCATAGTTGACGTCAACGTCCTCGGCGAGAGTCACATGTACACTTCCTACTTCGACGGCAACCCCGTGAAATTCGACCCCGAAGGACTCCTGAGCACTCTCCCCTCCATCGCCCACATGCTCATAGGCTTCATCTGCGGCATGCTCATAATGAAAACCCGCGACAATGAAAAACGCATCAACACGCTTTTCATCGTCGGCACGATAATGACCTTCGCCGGATTCCTGCTGAGCTACGGACTTCCTATCAACAAGAAAATCTGGTCACCTACATTCGTCCTCACCACATGCGGTCTCGCGGCAAGTTTCCTCGGACTGCTGATATGGATCATCGACATCAAAGGTCACAAACGCTGGTGCCGCTTCTTCGAGGCGTTCGGCATCAACCCTCTCTTCCTCTACTGCTTCGGCACTGTGCTCGCCATTGTCATCGGAGCAATCAAGGTGCCGTATTCTGGCACTGAAAGCGGCGTAATCTCCCTGAAGGGATGGTTCTACGATGCTTTGTGGATGCCGCTCTGCGGAGGAAACGCCACTCTCGCCTCTCTCCTTTTCGCCATCACATTTGTTCTTGTCAACTGGTGTGTAGGATATATACTCTACAAAAAGAAAATATACATCAAGATATGATACTCATAGCAGACTGCGGAAGCACCAAAATCGACTGGTGCGTACTCAACAAAAGTAAACTCGAAAAACAGATATTCACTCTGGGCATGAATGCCGTCATGCTCACCGAAGAGGAAATGCGCCAACGCTTTGACGCCGAACTCATCGGCGACCTTGGTGAATATGCCGGCAAGATAACCGAAATATATTTCTACGGCGCCGGATGCATATCGCCCGAAGTATGCGGCAACGTGGCACGCGCACTCAAGGCTAATATTCCTTCGGCAGTGGAAATCGAAGTATATACCGACCTCCTTGCCGCCGCACGCGCTCTATGCGGTCGTGAGCCCGGCATCGCCTGCATCATGGGCACCGGCTCCAACTCCTGCCTGTACGACGGTGTCGGCATTGCCGACAATGTCTCGCCGCTCGGCTTCATCCTCGGCGACGAAGGCAGCGGCGCGGTACTCGGCAAGCTTTTCCTCGGCGACGTGCTCAAAAAGCAGCTGCCGGCAGACGTCTGCGCGCGTTTCCTTCAGGAATACGACCTCGACCTCCTCGGCATAATACGCCGTGTCTACAAGGAGCCGCAGGCAAACCGTTTCCTCGCCTCCGTAACTCCATTCCTTAGCAAAAACATCGATGTTCCCGAAATCCACGACCTCGTGCTGAACGCTTTCCGCGCGTTCTTCCGCCGCAATATCCGCCAGTACGAGCGCTATCAGGAACATCCCGTAAATTTCATAGGCTCCATAGCCTTCCATTTCAAGGATGTGCTCGCCGAGGCTGGCGCCGCCGAAGGCTGCAAAATCGGCAAAATAGTCAAGAGCCCCATGGAAGGTCTAATCAAGTATCACTCTAAAAACTAAACCGTCATGGCATTCGAAAAAATCAGCGAAAAGTCATCACTGTACAACGACCTTGAGAAGAAAAGCGTCCACGAGATACTTACCGAAATAAACAACGAGGACAAGAAAGTCGCTTACGCCGTAGAAAAAGCGATACCTCAGATTGAAAAACTCGTAACCCAGATAGTGCCGAAGATGAAGCGCGGAGGCAGAATTTTCTATCTCGGCGCCGGAACTTCCGGACGCCTCGGCGTTCTCGATGCTTCTGAGATTCCGCCGACATTCGGCATGGAACCGACATGGGTTATCGGTCTTATCGCCGGAGGCGATACCGCTCTCCGCAATCCTGTCGAGAATGCCGAGGACGACAAGCTCCAGGGCTGGCACGACCTTGAGAAATATAACGTCAACAAGCTCGACACTGTGATAGGCATAGCCGCTTCCGGTACAACGCCCTACGTCATCGGAGCGCTCGAGGAATGCCGCAAGAACGGCATACTCACTGCCGCCATAACCTCCAACCCTGACGCTCCCGTATCTAAAGCCGCCGACATTCCCATCGAGATGATTGTCGGACCGGAATATGTCACGGGCAGCTCGCGAATGAAGAGCGGAACAGGGCAGAAGATGATCTGCAACATGATTACTACTTCCGTCATGATTCAGATGGGACGCGTCAAAGGCAACAAGATGGTCAACATGCAGCTGACCAACGCCAAGCTCGTCGACCGCGGAACGCGAATGATTGTAGAGGAGCTCTCCCTGCCCTACGAGGAGGCACGCCGTCTCCTGCTGATGCACGGTTCGGTCAAGAAAGCCGTCGACGACTATCGCAGCCACGAAGAAAACTGACGCGATGAAAAAATCATTCATAACCGCAGCGCTGGTTCTCGCGGCATACGCCACATCGTATGCCGAAGAACCCGTGCCTCTCCACTATCAGCGCGCAAGCCTGTTCGAAACAATGATACCCGATTCCACGTCTGTCGTTTTCCTCGGCAACAGCCTCACCCACGGCTGCGAGTGGCATGAGCTTCTCGGCATGCCGAACGCACTCAACCGTGGTGTCAACGGCGACACCACCGAAGACATCGCCAATCGTCTCGGCTGTATAACGGCAGGACGTCCTGCAAAGATTTTCCTTCTTGCGGGCGTAAACGATGTCAGCCATGACCTACCGGCAGAGAAAGTCGCCGCTGACGTGCTCGCTCTTGTCGACCGCATCAGGCATGAGTCGCCGCAGACTAAGCTCTATCTGCAGTCGCTGCTGCCCATCAACAATTCCTTCGGCAGATACAGCCGCATGTACGGCAAGGAAGAGACTATACGCCAGATCAACGAGCTGCTTGCCATGGGAGCAAAAAAGCGCGGCGTCACTTTCATAAACCTTTACCCGCGTTTCTGTGACAAAGATGGCAACCTGCGATCCGACCTCACGAACGACGGTCTCCATCTGCTCGGACGCGGCTACCTGATATGGAAACAAGCCCTGCTGCCCTATCTGGGCGACTGAGCTCATGTATACAGACGACGAACAGCAACAGAAAATAATAGAACTGAAACACGGCAATGCCCTCGTACTTGCCGGACCGGGATGCGGGAAAACCCACATTCTCGCCAAGCGTGTCTATCACGCCGTGGCGATATACGGGCACCCCGTCGAACGGATGCTGTGCGTCACCTTCACCAACCGCGCCGCAAGAGAGATGAGCGGGCGAATCGAGGAATATCTCGGATACAGCCCCGAGAATCTCTTTATAGGCAACATGCACCGTTTCTGCCTGCGCTTCCTTTACACCAACAGGCTTATCGACGCCGATACAGCCGTGATGGACGAGGAAGATCAGGAAGAATATCTGCGCACGGTTCTCGGACTCGGCTCAGAAAAGGCAATCCGGGACTTCCTGAAC
>JAGBDG010000132.1 GCA_017937625.1 Muribaculaceae bacterium
CATAAACGTAGAGCTGCCCGAGAGCAACTGACGCGGCGCGGCTGAAAACATGGAAACAAGTAATAAACTAAAAATAAAGACTACAGATGAAAATTAAACTTTTCTTATCCTTGCTCCTCGCCGGCAGCCTTCTCGCTTCGGCGCAGACACAGGGCTACAAGGACGGTATCGAGTACTACAAGGCAGGTCAGTACGACAATGCCCGCACGATTCTCGAGCGCACTCTCAACGACAACGCCACCGACAAGGCTCTCGCCAACTACTATCTCGGTCAGGTAGCGCTCACCAAGGGTGACAAGGCAGCCGCACAGGCTTATTTCGACAAGGGTCTCGCCGCCAATCCTGAAAACGGATTCAACTATGTCGGCAAAGGCGCCCTCGATCTTCTCAACGGTCAGGAAAAGGCTGCCGAGGACAACTTCAAGGGAGCACAGAAGCTTGCCAAGAAGAACGCCGAGGTTGTAGTTTCGATCGCACGCGCATACTATAACGCCGACCCGGTAAAGTATCAGAAGGAAATTGACAAATATCTCGCCAAGGCTCACAAGGACTCCAAGTACCAGGATCCTTCCATCTACATCCTCGAGGGCGACATGCTCAGCGACAAGGGTGACTACGGTCAGGCAGCCGCCAAGTACGAGCAGGCTATCACTTTCGACCCCTCCAACTCCGAGGGCTATGTGAAGTTCGCCAACGCATACTTCAACGTCAACAAGGACTTCGGCATGAAGAAACTCGAGGAGCTCCTCGCCAAGCAGCCCAACTCGGCGATGGCACAGCGCGAGCTCGCAGAGAAATACTTCCTCGCCGACCACTGGAAAAAGGCTTCGGAGCTCTACGGCAAGTACATCCAGAACCCCAACCACTTCCCAGAAGACCGCGCCCGCTACGCCGTCCTCCTCTACTGGGGCGAGAAATATCCCGAATCGCTCGAGGTTGCTAACTCCATCCTTGCAAAGGATCCGTCTAACTTCCTCATGCAGCGCGTACGCTTCCTCGACCAGACAGCTGTCAAGGACTACGCCGCGGCTGTTGAGAACGCACAGAAGTTCTTCGAGAGCAATCCCGACGGCAACTTCACTTCCAACGACTACATCACCTACGCAGAGGCTCTTTCGGGTGCAGGTCAGGACTCTCTCGCTGTAATCCAGTACGAGACAGCCGTAAAGCGCTTCCCCGAGAACCAGGACCTCCTCAAGACCCTCAGTACCGCATATTCGCAGAACAAGCAGTACGCCAAGAGTGCCGACGCTTACGGCGCATACCTCGCCCTTCAGGAGAATCCCTCGCTCAACGACCTCTTCGGCATGTCGGGCCGCTACCTCAACGCAGCCGCCTACAGCACCGACGAGGCTGAGGCCAAGGAACTCGCAAACCGCGGTATCGAATACCTCAAGCAGGTTATCGAGCGCACTTCCGAGGTTTCGCCCGTTATGTATCAGCGTCTCGCCCGTCTCTATGTCGCAGGCAACAACAAGCGTCCTGACGCAAGCGCAATAGAGGCTTACGACAAGATGCTCGAGATGCTCGACAAGGATCCCGAGAACATGAATCCCGCCAACCCCAACAACGCGCTCGCTCTCTACAAAGAGGCTTACGCTTTCGAACAGGCTTATGCAAGCATCACCAACGACAAGGACGCTCACGCAGCCTGGGGCGAGAAATACCGTCAGGTCAACGACCTCATGACTGGAGGAAACTAATACTTTTTCAGCAATACCGGCAAAGGCTCCGACAACCGGAGCCTTTGTTTTTCAATCCAACAGCATGTCATTACAGCCGCTTGCCGAGCGTCTTCGCCCGCAGACACTCGACGACTACATCGGGCAGAAGCATCTCGTGGGACCCGACGGCGTCCTCCGCCGCATGATAGACACCGGCAACGTGTCGTCTTTCATCCTCTGGGGACCTCCGGGAGTGGGCAAGACCACCCTTGCCAAGATTATCGCCAACACCACCAAAAGCAGTTTCTACACGCTTTCTGCGGTAACTTCCGGCGTCAAGGATGTCCGCGAGGTCATCGACCGCGCCCGACAGGAGGTGACAGGCATGTTCGCCAAGGGACGTCCCATACTGTTCATCGACGAAATCCACCGTTTCAGCAAGTCGCAGCAGGACAGTCTGCTGGGCGCCGTCGAGAACGGTACTGTCACCCTCATAGGCGCCACGACAGAGAATCCGTCGTTCGAGGTGATACGTCCGTTGCTTTCGCGCGCGCAGGTCTACACACTCAAGTCGCTTGAAGAGGCGGATCTCGAGATTCTTCTCCGTCGGGCAATCGAAAAAGACGAGATACTTTCCAAAGCGAACGTCCGTGTCGAGCAGACTACCGCGCTTTTCCGCTACAGCGGCGGGGACGCGCGCAAGCTCCTGAACATCCTCGACCTCCTTGAACAGTCGGTGCCCATAGGACAGGAAATCGTTATCAACGACAAGGTAGTCACCGAGCGCCTGCAGGAGAATCCTCTCGCCTACGACAAGGACGGCGAGATGCACTACGACATCATCTCGGCGTTTATCAAGAGCATACGCGGCAGCGATCCCGACGCAGCCGTCTACTGGCTCGCCCGTATGATAGCCGGGGGCGAGGACCCCGAGTTCATCGCCCGACGAATGGTCATTCTTGCCTCTGAGGACATCGGTCTTGCCAACCCCAACGCCATGCTCATCGCCGACACCACTTTCAACATCATTCAGAAGATAGGTATGCCCGAGGGTCGGATACCCCTCTCTGAGTGTGCCATCTATCTCGCGCAGTCGCCGAAAAGCAACTCGGCATATCTTGCCATCGACGCCGCTCTCGCCGAGGTCGAGCGCTCCGGCAACCTGCCCGTACCCTTGCATCTGCGCAATGCCCCCACGTCGCTCATGAAGCAACTCGGCTACGGCAAGAATTATCTCTACGCCCACGACTATCCCGGAAATTTCGTCGTCCAGCAGTTCCGTCCGGACGCAATCGCCGACAAGACTTTCTGGAACCCGTGCAGCAATCCCGCCGAAGACGTCATGCGTCAGCGCCACGAGGCTCGATGGGGCAAGAAATGATTGTGCGCATATCACATTTCTCACTACCTTCGCATCATTCATCAATTATCCGTTTCTAAACCATGTATCGCTACGACAGCAGAACTGTCATCACACTGGACGCAGGGGGCACGAATTTTGTCTTCAGCGCCATGAAAGGCTATGATTTCATAGTAGACCCAGTCACATATCCCTCGAACGCCGCAGACCTCGACAAGTGCCTTGCCACCATGCTCCGCGGCTTCCGCGAGGTAATTTCGAAACTTGACGAGAAGCCTGTCGCCGTCAGCTTCGCTTTTCCAGGTCCCGCCGACTACCGCAACGGCATCATAGGCGGCTATCTGCCGAATTTTCCGTCGTTCCGCAACGGCGTGGCGCTCGGTCCTTTCCTGCGCCGCGAGCTCGGTCTGCCGGTCTACATAAACAACGACGGCGACCTCTTCGCTTTCGGCGAGGCTACCGGAGGCATTCTGCCTGAAATCAACCGGCGAGTACGTGAGTCCGGCGGCGACGCTCAGTACTCCAATCTTCTCGGCTACACCTTCGGTACCGGTCTCGGCATCGGTTCCGTCATCAACGGGCGGCTCAATCTCGGCAACAACAGCTGTGTCGAGACTTTCTGCCTGCCCGGCAAGCGTATGCCCGGCATTATAGCGGAAGATGCTGCGGCGATAAGAGCCATCAGGCGCGAGTACGCCCGTCTGTCGGGGTCCGAAGACACTTCGCTGGAGCCTTACGATATTTTCAGGATTGCCGAAGGAGAGCGTCCCGGCGACCGCGAAGCCGCCCGCGGGGCATTCGCGCTTTTCGGCGAGGAGGCGGGCAACGCCATTGCCATTGCCGTGACACTGACAGACTCGCTCGTCGTTCTCGGCGGTGGGCTTACCGGTGCTTCCAAGTATATCATGCCTGGATTGCTCCGTGAGATGCGCTCAACGTTAAAGACGCTTGGAGGCGACGACGTTCAGCGCGTGCAGATGAAGGTGTTCGACCTTGACGATGAGTCGCAGTTCGCCGAGTTCGTCAACGGCGGCGTGCGCCGTATCAAGGTCTATGGCAGCGACGAGACTGTAACCTACAATCCCGTCAAGCGTACGGGCGTCGCAATATCGCGCCTCGGAGCCTCGAAGGCTATATCAATTGGCGCGTACGCATACGCTCTTTCCGAAATTGACCGCATGAACAACGACTGACCTGTCCGAATTCGGACACTTGTCCGCGCATGTACACCTGGCTGTCGGCATTATGTGCTGACAGCCAATTTTTTATATAGTTGGCACGGTATTGGCGTTGTATATGGTATAAAAATCTAAAAAAAATTCTATGGACAGAGAAATACCGGTTCAGCAGCAGCGCAAGGAGCGAATGAAACGCATAGCCAAGGTGGCGGCGGTTTTCGTCGGTCTTGCCGCTGTGATTGTCGCCGTTGTCCTTCTGATGGGCGACAGCGTGCGTAGCAGCGAGATAATAATAAAGAAAGCCGACCGCGGCACCCTCGAGAGCAGTGTCGCCGCGTCGGGAAAGATAGTGCCTCTCTACGAGCAGGCGATAGTCTCGCCCGTATCGACGCGCATTCTTGAAGTGTACTGTAACGAAGGTGATACGGTAGAAGCAGGGCAGTCCTTGCTACGCCTCGACCTTCAGGCGGCAGAAACTGACCTTCAGCGCGCCGCCGATGAGGTGAGGATGAAGAAGAACGAGATAGAGCAGGCGTCGCTAAGCAACGAGACCTATCTCACCGACCTCGAGATGCGCGTCAAGGTGAAGGAGATGTCGCTGAGCCACCTTGAGGCTGAGGTCGCCAACGAGCGCCGCCTCGACAGCATAGGCAGCGGCACCGGCGACCGCATCCGTCAGGCTGAGCTGGCGTGCTCGACGGCGCGCATGGAGCTCGACCAGCTCCGTACCCAGCTCGCCAACGAGCGCAAGTCCTACGCCGCGTCGTTCCGCAGCAAGCAGCTCGAGGGCAGCATCAGCGAACGAAACCTTGCAGCCATGCAGCGCACTGTCGACGATGCCGGCGTGAAGGCTCCCCGCAAGGGCACCGTCACCTGGCTCAACAAGAGTCTCGGCACGAGCATAGGCGCCGGCGAGAAGCTTGCCGTCGTCTCGGACCTCACGCATTTCAAAATAGAGGGAGAGATAGCCGAGTCGTCATCGGGCAAGCTCTCCGTGGGCGCGCCTGTGAGGGTAAGGATAAACCGCAACATCGTCGACGGTCGCATCAGCACCGTCTCGCCACAGAGCAAGGACGGTATGGTGCAGTTCACCGTTTTCCTCGACGATGACAGCGGCAAACTTCTGCGCTCTGGTCTGCGCACGGAACTTAACGTGGTCTACGACGTGCAGGATTCGGTTGTGCGTATTCCCAACGGCGCGTACTTCCTCGGCGCCGGCAGCTACAGTATGTTCGTGAAGACCGCCGACAACCGCCTCGAAAGGCGCACGGTGAGCCTCGGCGACAGCAATTTCGACTATGTGGAGGTCCGCGCAGGCATCAAGCCCGGCGAGGAAGTGGTAGTGTCCGACATGAGGAAGTACGACAGACGCGGCTCAATCAAACTCAAAGACTGAAAAAATCAATAAAAAACCAAGAATATGGAAGTAATTAAACTTAACAACGTCAGCAAGGTCTACCGCACCAAGGAGATAGAGACCCTTGCGCTCGAGAACGTGAACATTGAGATCAACAAAGGCGAGTTCGTCAGCATCATGGGTCCGTCGGGCTGCGGCAAGTCAACCCTGCTCAACATCATCGGTCTGCTCGACAAGCCCACCGAAGGCACCGTCACCATCATGGACGACAGCACCGACAAGATGAACGACACGCGCCTCTCGGCGTTCCGCAACCGTAACATCGGCTTCGTGTTCCAGAGCTTCCACCTCATTCCCTCTCTCAACGTAGCCGACAATGTCGAGCTGCCGCTCACCTATCGCAGCGGTCTGAGCGCCAAGGAGCGCCGCGAGAAGGTCGAGGAAGTGCTGCGCCGCGTAGGTCTCAGCCACCGCATGCGCCATCTGCCCTCGCAGCTTTCCGGCGGTCAGTGCCAGCGCGTGGCTATAGCCCGCGCCATCGTCGGCGACCCGCAGATAATACTTGCCGACGAACCGACCGGCAACCTCGACTCGAAGATGGGTCAGGAAGTGATGGATATCCTTCATCAGCTCAACAAGGAGGACGGCAGGACCATCGTCATGGTGACGCACAACGAAAACCAGGCGCGCACCACCGACCGCATCATCCGTTTCTTCGACGGCAGACAGATAGAAGGCTGAGTTTAATCATCATTTACTTTAGCAGCAATGAATTATTTCAAACAGATATACTATGAGATGAAGCATCAGAAGATGATGACGTGGGTGTCGATAAGCGGCACCGCGCTCGCGATCTTTCTGGTGATGGCGGTCATAATGGCTGAAGGAATCTACGACGTCGCCGTAAAGCCGGAGTCAAACCGCGACAGGCTGATGTATGGCACAGGAATGCATGTCAAGAACGACAGAGGAGAGTCCTCGGGCATGGCGTTAAGTTATAATAAGGCAAGACAGCTTTACGACGGTCTTGACGGAGTGGAGCAGCTCTCATATATCCGTACTCAGGATTTGCTCAATGTAGCAAGCGCCGGGCGCAGTGTGGAAAGTATGAAATGTCTCTGTGCGGATGGAAATCTATGGAGTATTTATGATTATGAATTCATCTACGGCAGACCTTTCACCAAAGAGGAAGCGGACGCCCAGGCTAAAGTCGCTGTCGTGACCCGCTCGACGGCGCGCAAGCTCTTCGGAGAGGAAGACGTGACGAATCGTCAGATTGATGTCAATTCCTTTCCTTATACTATAATCGGTGTGATAGAAGATATAAATCCTCTCCTTACCCAAAGTTATACGAAGATAATCACACCGTACAATCCGGCAAACAATAACAGTAATTCCTGGTTCGGCGATTATTTCGGAAATACGAACGTGCTTCTTCTTGCCCAAGAGAATGCAGATATAAAGAATATTAAGGATCAGGTGAAGCAGCGGTACGACCGGTTGAATGCGGAAGTAGCAAAAGACAATGAAGAGGTTAAATATCATGACCAGCCTTACACGGCACGCGAGATAGCTTTAGGCGATTTCGGCAGCAACAACGGTCCGGATACCGAAGGTCACGACAAGCAGAATATGTTGATTCTTGCCATACTTATCCTCCTGCCGGCTATCAATCTGAGCAGCATGACCCGCAGCCGTCTGCGCCACCGCGTCACCGAAATAGGCGTGCGCCGCGCCTTCGGCGCACCCCGTGTGTCCATTATCCGCCAGATGTTCGGCGAGAACATGATCATCACCCTGCTGGGTGGCGCGATAGGTCTTGTGCTGAGCTTCGTGTTCATGCTGTTTTTCTCGAATGTCTTTTTCCAGTTTGACAACAGTATGTGGGGAAGTGCGTCACTGGACATGCTGACGGCACGTCCCGATTTCGGCATGCTCTTCCGCTGGAGCAATTTCTTCGGCGTGCTGATACTCTGTTTTGTACTCAATCTGCTCAGTGCCACTGTTCCGGCATGGAAAGCATCGAAAGTTCAACCCGCAAGCGCCCTCTCGGGCTCGCGATAAATTTTGATGAATCATGATGAAACGTAAACTTTTTAAACAAATAAAAAACGACTGGCGCGAGAACGTCTGGTTTATCGTCGAGCTTATGGTCGTTTTCCCGGTGATATGGTATCTGGTAGCGATGCTCTATCTTCAGACAAAAGACACTTTCTTGCCTCGCGGATTCGACCATGAGAATGTTTATGTAGGCGATCCCAGCTATGTGTCAGACAAGAGCCCGAAGCATGTCGAGAGCGAGGAAAACGGCTATCTCAACGACCTTGAGGAAATCGTGCGCAGCCTGTCCAAGAACCCCAATGTGGAGTCAGTGGCGATTACCGACTCATATCCCTATAATTATAACTTCATGGGCAATAACCTCATGCTGCTTGACGAAGTGGATTCGGTGAGCTATTACGGCAACACACGTACCGCTACTCCTGAATATATCGATGTGCTGAAAATAAAGAGCCGCACCGGCAAGACCCGCGAGCAGCTCAAGGCTATGCTCGCACGCGGCGAGGTGCTCATATCCGACAACGATTTTTACAATGAGTTAGGTCGTGACCCGATGAATCTTATTGGTAAACGGATGTATTACGGTTCAGACTCTTCAGACGTCTACCGAATCGGCGATGTAATAGAAAAAATCAGACGTAACGATTATGAGAATACCTCTGGCGGCACGATTCTGATGCCTATAACAGAGGAGAACAAAGCGTGGGCTGACATTATCCTGCGTGTCAAGGACGGACGTGGCGCTTACCTGCTTGATGATTTTACCAACAATCCCGAGCTCAATAGCCACCGCAACGTCTATCTTACCAGCCTGCAATCGATGGACGACATCCGCGAGAGCAACCAGCGCTCAATAGTCCTCTCGATACGCAGCCGCGTGATGATTATGGTGTTCCTTCTCGTCACCATTTTCCTCGGTCTGTTAGGCTCTTTCTGGTACAGGATGCAGCAGCGTACCGGCGAGATAGCGATACGCAAGATCTGCGGCGCACGGAGGCGCGACATCTTCGCCCGCGTCATTTCCGAGGGCATGATTCTGCTGCTGATAGCGGCAGTGCCGGCTACGGCTTGCGTCCTGCCTTTTGCGTCCGATTATCTCACCATGCCTGTCGTCGCGTATATCTGTACGGGACTCGTGGCGCTCGCCATAGTTGCGCTCGGAATCATTCTCAGCTTGTGGTATCCAGCCCGCAAGGCTATGAGCATCGAGCCTGCAGAGGCTATCAAGACCGAATAGTATGTTTAAGCGTGTGATATTTCTGCTGTCGGTCTCGCTCGCCGCTGTCGGTCTTGCCGCCGAGGACAACGCCGTGCTCTCCCTGTCGCTGCCGGAAGTACTGGCACGCGCGAGGAAGAACAGTGTCGACGCGGAAGTCGCCCTCAACGAGCTGCGTAGCGCCTACTGGGGCTATCGCAGCTACCGGGCGGAGCTTCTGCCGGAGGTGACGCTCAACGCCACGCTGCCGAGCTACCGCAAGCAGTACAGCTCCTACATGGAGAGCAACGGCAGCTACACTTTCGTGCCGAACAACTATCTGCAGATGAACGGCGAGCTTGCCGTTACGCAGAACATCTGGCTTACGGGCGGCAAAGTGTCCGTAAACACATCGCTCGACTTCTACCGTCAGCTCGGCTCCGGCGCCTACAACCGCTATATGTCGATTCCTGCGGCAATCACCCTTTCGCAGCCCCTTTTCGGCGTGAATACCCTTAAATGGGACCGCAAGATAGAGCCG
This sequence comes from Muribaculaceae bacterium, assembly GCA_017937625.1. Classification (GTDB taxonomy): domain Bacteria; phylum Bacteroidota; class Bacteroidia; order Bacteroidales; family Muribaculaceae; genus CAG-873. The sequence goes on from JAGBDG010000132.1 coordinate 9,357, forward strand.
GTGCGATATTCGCAGGCTAAAGCACGCTTCCTGAGCGCAACCGAGGACGTTGCGCGACAGGCTATAGGCTATTACTTCTCCCTGCTCATGGCTCGCGAGAACCACAGCATCGCCCGCCAGAACCTCGAGAACGCCGAACGGCTCTATGAGGTGGCGAAGGTGAAGCGCGAGATGGGACAGATCAGCCGCAACGACCTGCTGCAGATGGAACTTAACCTTCTCGACGCGCGCTCGGCGATGACCGACTGCGAGAGTAATCTCAAGAGCAACATGTTCAATCTCCGCTCTTTCCTCGACTACGGCGAGGACGTGGAGATATTGCCAGAGATTCCGCTCAACATTCCCGCAGTAGAGATAAACTACGGCGACGCGCTCGACAAGGCGCTTGCCAACAACCAGTTTGCTAAAAGTATGCTCAGGCGGCGCATAGAGGCTGACTACGAAGTGGCGAAGGCAAAGGGCGCCATGAGGGAAATCAACCTCTTCGCGCAGCTGGGCTATACCGGCACCGACCGCGATTTCGTGGCGAGCTACCAGGGACTGAGGAGCAACCAGGTGGTCGAGGTGGGCGTGTCGATACCGCTTGTCGACTGGGGACGCCGCAAGGGTCAGGTCAAGGTGGCGGAGAGCAACCGCCGCCTTGTCGAGAGTCAGGTGCGTCAGGAGACAATGAACTTCAACCAGAACCTTTTCATCCTTGTGGAGCGCTACGGCAAGCAGATGAAGCAGCTCGACATAGCGCGCCGCGCCGATGAGATAGCCCAGAAGCGCTATGCCACCAACGTCGAGACCTTCCTTGTCGGAAAGATTTCGACCCTCGACCTCAACGACTCGCGAGTAAAGAAAGACGAGGCGCGCCGCAACTACGTCAACGAGCTTTATCTTTTCTGGGACTATTACTACCAGATCCGGAGCCTCACCCTCTGGGATTACGAGACGAATACCGGCATCGACGCCGATTTCGACGAGATTGTGAGGTGAATTGTCATTTAATTCGTAACTTTGAGTCATGATTCTGATAGTTGACGACGATAGCGCGATAAGGATGTCGCTCGGCATGCTCCTGAGGCGTGCCGGGTATGACGTCGACACGGCGGAAGGTCCTGACGAGGCTCTTGCAAAGGTCCGCGTGACCGAATACGAGCTTATTCTCATGGACATGAACTACAGCCGCGTCACCACGGGACGCGAGGGCATAGACCTGCTGATGAAAACCCGCATCTTCCAGCCCGACACCCCGGTGATTCTCATTACGGCTTGGGGCAGCATAGACCTCGCCGTAGAGGGCATCAAAACCGGAGCGTACGATTTCATCACCAAGCCGTGGGACAACCGTGTGCTCCTTCAGCGTGTGCAGACGGCAATCAACCTCAACCGCAAGGACGCAGCCCCGAGCACAGGCAATTTTCGCCGTGCCGGCATCATAGGCAATAACAAGGCTCTGCTCGAGCTGCTTTCGACGGTCGAGCGCATAGCACCGACCGACGCTCCCGTGCTCATACTCGGGGAGAACGGAACGGGCAAGGAGATGATAGCCAACGCCATCCACATAAACAGCCGACGGGCGCAGGCTCCTTTCGTCATGGTCAATCTCGGCGGCATATCGCAGTCGCTCTTCGAAAGCGAGATGTTCGGTCATGCCCGAGGCGCCTTCACCGGTGCCGTGGCGGCGAGAAAAGGACGATTCGAGCTCGCCGACAAGGGCACTATCTTCCTCGACGAGATAGGCGACCTCGACATGAGCTGTCAGGTGAAGCTCCTCCGCGTGCTACAGCAGCACACCTTCGAGCCGCTCGGCGACAGCCGTCCGCGCAAGGTCGACATACGCGTGATATGCGCCACGAACGCGCCGCTGAGCGACATGGTGGCGCAGCGCACATTCCGCGAGGACCTTTTCTACAGAATCAACCTCATCACCCTGCGCGTCCCCGCCCTGCGCGAGCGCCGCGACGACATCCCGCTGCTTGTGCGGCATTTTGTCAGCGAGGCTGTCAGACCGCTGGGCAAGGAAGTTCCCGAGGTCTCTGCGGACGCGATGGAGTTCCTTACCCGCCTGCCTTATCCGGGCAATATCCGCCAGCTCAAGAACATGGTGGAGCGTGCAGTTCTTACGGGCGGACTGCGCCTTGAGAAGGAGGCTTTCGCCATCGGCTGCGACCCTGCCGACCTTTCCGAGACAAAGCCCTCGGGAACGCTTGACGACATGGAGAAATCGGCGATAACGGCTGCTCTCGAGCAGGCTGACGGCAACCTCAGCCAGGCGGCGCGCATTCTCGGACTCACGCGGCAGACCCTCTACCGCCGCATTCAGAAATACGGACTTGACTGACGATATGGGCTCCAGGTTACTTTTCTCGATTCTCGCCGTCTGCATCCTTGCCGCGGCAGCGCTTCTTTTCTTCCTCGAACCGGCGAGGATGTGGTGGGTCTATGTTCCGCTCGCACTGGCTCTCATAGCTCTTGTTTTTCTTCTGCGGAGCGTCGTCTTGCCTTCGACAGTCGCCGTGCGCGGCGTGGAGCTTATATCCGCCCAGGACCTAAACAACCGCCTCGCTCCCGTGGGTGAGCACAGCGCCGACAAGATTGTGAAGATGTTCAATGCCATCATCGACAAGCTGCGCGAGGAACGCCTGCACAACATGGAGCAGGACAGCTTCCTGAGCCGTCTTATCGAGGAGTCGCCCATGGGCGTGATGATTCTCAATTTCGACGACAAGGTGAGCCTTGTCAACAATTCCATGCTCCGTTACCTCGGCATGTCGCGCGAGGAAGAAGCGCTCGGACACGCTTTCGGTGACTTGCATTCCGATATGGCTGCGAAAATGGCCGAGGTGCCGCTCGGCGAGAGCGTGATTCTTCGTCGTGGCGACGTGCGCCGTTACCGCTGCTACCATCTGAGTTTCATCCAGACAGGCTTCCGGCGCCGCTTCTATCTCCTCGAAAGTCTTACCGAGGAAGTCATGAAAGCTGAGAAGGAGGCATACGAGAAGGTCATCAGGATAATATCGCACGAGGTGAACAACACCATGGGCGGCGTCAAGTCGGTTCTCGGGATGCTTCACGACAGCTCCGACGACAACGACGTACGCGAGGTCATACAGAGCTGCGACGACCGCTGCGCCATGATGTGCTCCTTCATCAGCGCATACGCCGACGTTGTCAGGGTTCCCGAGCCGGTTCTGAGCAAAGTCAATCTTGCGGAGGCGCTGGCCGCGATGCTGCCGTTCCTTCGCAATATGGCAGGCAACGACATTGAAATCAGCGCTTCTTTCGATGAGAAACTGACCGTCGACATAGATACGACTCTTATTCAGCAGGTGGTTGTCAATATTGTGAAAAATGCAGTGGAGAGTATCGACGGGCACGGACACATCTACATTTCCGCCCGCAGGGACGGCAGGAACGTCCGTTTGGAGATTGCCAACGACGGGCAGCCAATCACCGACGAGGTGGCGCAGAAGCTGTTCAGCCCGTTCTTCACTACCAAGAAAGAGGGCAGGGGACTCGGTCTGACGCTCATCGGCGAGATTCTCCGCCGCCACAACGCCGCTTTCTCTCTCACCACTCCCGACGCCCTTACCCGCTTCCGAATCAGCTTTCCCGCCGCAGGCGGTAGATGAGATATTCGAGGACACCGCGCAGGAGGAGATAGGTGTTGAAAGCTATCCACAGCGCGTTGTTGCCGAGCGAGGCGCGGGTGGCGAAATATATGGCGAAAAACGCTATTATTGCACCTGCCATGCTTGCGAGCATGGCGCGCGTGCGCACAAGTCCGACGAATATTCCGTCCCAGATGAATGCCGTGAAGCCGCACAAGGGAACTGCGACGGCGAAGCCTATGTATTCTTTCGCCGTGTCGACGACGCTCTTGTCCTCTGCGAGAAGATCCAGCAGCCGTATGCCCGAAATTGCATAGACGGCGCTGAAAACGACGGCGAATGTTACTCCTATTGTCATTAGCGAGCGTATGAGCGAGCCGAGCGACGCGGTGTCGCTCTTTCCTGCATATTTGCCCGCAAGTGCCTCGCCCGCGAATGCGAACCCGTCCATGAAGTATGAGAACAGCATGAAAAGCTGAAGGAGCAGGGCGTTCGCCGCGAGGATGTCGGCGCCCTGTAGCGCTCCGGCGTGCGTGAACCATAGCGTTACGGCGACGAGGCATGCCGTGCGGATGAAAATGTCGGTGTTTATACGGAAAAATCCGAGCAGATCGCGGATGGCGAGAATCTTCCGTAACGCAGGCATCACCGGGCGGAACTTATAGCGGGCTATCAGTGCGCCGACGGCGAGTCCGGTCCATTGCGACAAGAGAGTACCGACAGCCACGCCCGCGATTCCGAATCCGAATACAAATACGAGCACGGGGCTGAGGATGATGTTCATGACGTTGGTGATGATTGCCATCCACATCTGCGCCTTCGAGTCCTGCATGCCCAGGAACCAGCCGGATAGCGCGTAAGTGAGCATCACTGCGGGGGCTCCCCAGATGAGAATGTCGAAATAGCTGCAGGCGAGCATGAGGGTGGCGTCGTCGGCGTCCATGAACCGCAGCAGCGAGTGTCCTACGGGATAGCTCAGCGCGAGCAGCGCGATTCCTACCGCAAGAGCTACCGCAAGGCTGCGGAAAAGGATGACGGACGTGTCATGGCTGTCGGCTCCGGAGCGCCCGTAAGCCTGCGCGGTAAGTCCGGTAGTGCCCATCCGCAGGAAGTTGAACAGCCAGTAGAGCGTGTTGAAGACAGTGCCGCCGAGGGCTATTGCCGCTATATAAACCGCATCGCCGATGTGCCCTGTTACGGCGACATCGACGAGCGATAGTACCGGCGTTGTAATGTTGCTTACTATTGCCGGGATTGCGATTGCGAGTATTTCGCGGCGGTGCTTCAAGAGCTTATGCCTTAGCCTTGCGCGACGAGAAGTAGAGGAACGCTATCAGTGCGGCGTAGGCTGCGAGACCAAGGAGCTGGGGAACGAGTTCTCCGCCGTTCGAAGGCACTTTCGCGCCGCAGAAGATTGTGATTGCGGCAAAGACACCGAACAGTGCGCCGCCGGCTATAAGACCGGAAGCGATGAGCGTGCCGCGGTCGCTGCGAGCCTTGCAGACAGCCTTGTCCTTTGAACTGCGTCCTACGAACCACGACACCAGACCTCCGACGAGCATGGGCGTGTTGAGGTGGAGAGGCAGGAACATGCCGAGGCAGAAGGCGAGAGCGGGAACGCCGAGCCAGTTGAGGATGAGGGCGAGTATGGCTCCGATGATGTAGAGTGTCCATGGTGTCGCGCCACCCATCATCATGGGTTCGATGACTTTCGCCATGGCGTTAGCCTGCGGGGCTGCCATCGCTTCGGGACCGGTGAAGCCGTATACCTTGTTGAGCATCAGCATCACACCTCCGACGGTAGCCGCCGAGACGAGTGTGCCGAGGAATTTCCATGTCTCCTGCTTTTTAGGGGTCGAACCAAGCCAGTAACCAATCTTGAGGTCGGTTACAAAGCCGCCTGCCATCGAGAGCGCCGTGCAGACAACGCCGCCGAGCACCATGGCTGCGACGATGCCCGATGTGCCGTTCAGACCGATTGCCACGAACACGCCGGAGGCGATGATAAGTGTCATGAGTGTCATGCCGCTCACGGGGTTGCTGCCTACGATGGCTATTGCGTTGGCTGCGACGGTGGTGAACAGGAATGCGATGACTGTAACCACAACCCATGCGATGAGTGCCTGCCAGAAAGTATGGATGACGCCGAACCAGAAGAACAGCAGGACGCCGACGAGAGCGATGAGAGTGAAGTAAGCGATATGCTTCATGCTGATGTCGGTCTGCCAGCGGACGGTCTTGCCGCCTGTCTGTGCGCCGCGGAGCTCGCGCGATGCGAGTCCTACAGCCTGTCCGATGATGCTGCGTGACTTGACGATGCCTATGATGCCTGCCATGGCGATACCGCCGATGCCTATCATTCGGGCATATTCGGCGAAGATTGCGGCGGGCGACATTGCGGCTATCTCTGCCGAGCCGTAGGTGCCCATCAGGGGAATCACGAACCACCATACGAAGATGGAGCCGGCGAAGATGACGAAGGCGTATTTAAGACCGACGATATAGCCCAGACCGAGGACTGCCGCGCCGGTGTTGCACGATACGACGAACTTGAACTTGTCGGCGAGTGTCTGTCCCCACGAGTATGCCGTGGACGTCACGACTTCGCTCCACCAGCCGAGCGTGGCGACGATGTAGTCGTACAGACCGCCGACGAGCGACGCGATAACGAGTGTCTTCGCCTGGCTGCCTGTTCCGGAGCCTGCTGCCTGACCGCTGATGAGGACCTGGGTGGTGGCAGTCGCTTCGGGGAAAGGATACTTGCCGTGCATGTCCTTTACGAAATATTTGCGGAAAGGAATGAAGAACAGAATGCCCAGAACGCCGCCGAACAGCGAGCTTAGGAAAATCTCGAGGAAGTTGACGGTGATTTCGGGATGGCTTTCCTGAAGGATGTAGAGTGCCGGAAGAGTGAAGATTGTGCCGGCGACTATAACGCCCGAGCAGGCTCCTATCGACTGGATGATGACGTTCTCGCCAAGCGGATTCTTTCTTTTCAGCTGTGCCGACAGACCGACGGCGATGATGGCAATAGGAATGGCTGCCTCAAAGACCTGTCCGACCTTTAGACCGAGATATCCGGCGGCGGCGCTGAAAATTACTGCGAGGATAAGACCCGTGATGACCGAATAGGGTGTCACTTCGGCGTAGTCGCGCGCCGGATGCATAACC
>JAGBDG010000133.1 GCA_017937625.1 Muribaculaceae bacterium
CGGGGAAGTCGTTGTCCTTTCCGAGGAGGTACTGAACGGGGTCGAGGTAGTGCTGTCCCATGTCGGTAAGTCCGCCGCCGTCGTAGTCCCAGTAGCCGCGGAATGTCTGGTGTACGCGGTGAGGGTTGTAGGGCTTGTATGGAGCAGGACCGAGCCATGCGTCATAGTCGAGCTCGGCGGGAACGGTCTCGGGCTTGAGGTTGTCCTTGCCTACCCAGAAGAATTTCCAGAGGAAGCCTGTGTTGCCGCTGACGGTGAATTTCAGAGGCCAGCCGAGCTCGCCGCTGTCGATGAGCTTCTTTAGGGGCTTGACGTCGGTTCCGAGTCCGTAGAAGGTGTCGGCGAAACGGAACCAGGTGTTGAGGCGGAACACTCGGTTATAGCGCTCCACAGCCTCCACAACGCGCTTGCCTTCGCCGATGGTACGCGTCATAGGTTTCTCGCACCAGATGTCCTTGCCGGCTTTGGCTGCCTCTACCGACATTATGCCGTGCCAATGGGGCGGGGTGGCGATGTGTACGATGTCGACGTTGGGGTCGTGGATAAGGTCGAGGAAGTTATGGTATGTCTTGACAGTTTCGTTGAATTTCGACTTCGCCATGTTGGCTGCATAGTCGAGGTGCTTCTTGTCTACGTCGCAGAGAGCTGTGAGGCGGCACTCGGGAGTGCTTGTAAAGTGGTATGAGCTGCGCCCGATACCGCCTGTGCCAATGATGCCCTTGGTGAGCTGGTCGCTCGGCGCGATATAACCGTTGCCGCCTAAAACTTTCCGCGGAACAATGGTGAAAAGTCCGAGGACGCCCATTGTTTTAAGAAATGATCTTCTGTCTGTTTTCATATATCAGATAGGTTTAATTTCATGAATATAGATAAAGTGGTTTATACTCTTTCGGCAAAGTTAATTAAAATTATTCTTTTATCATAGAAGTTAAAGCAAAAATATTTAATAAAATCCACTGCGTCGCATCCCGAATTGTTCCACGTGAAACATTACCACGTCGCTCATGCTTAAGAATAGCAACCGCGGTTGCGGAAACGGCGGTTGCTGTTTTGACGGGGAAGTAGAGGCAGCAGGTTGAAAATGTATTTCTTTTTGGATAGATTTGGACATTTGGAAAAGTATTTGTAAGTTTGCACTTTAGAGACGGGAAACCGTCGCGAATGCGTAAAACACTATCCTACAAAAGCATATATGGCAACAAAACCTTTCCATTACCAGGAGATGTTCCCCCTCGGTCCCGATACCACCGAGTACTATCATCTCACATCCGACTACGTACACACCGAAAACTGGGGCGGACACGAGTTTCTCGTTGTCGACCCCGAGGCTCTTACCGTGCTGACACGCCAGGCTACACATGACAACGCGTTCATGCTCCGCCGCGAGCATAACCAGATGGTGGCCAGCATTCTGTCGAATCCCAACGCAAGCGAGAACGACAAGTTCGTCGCCCTCACCATGCTCCGCAACGCAGAAGTAGCCGCCAAGGGCCAGCTTCCTTTCTGCCAGGACACGGGCACAGCTATCTGCCACGCTTCCAAGGGTCAGAACGTCTATACAGGCTGCAACGACGAGGAGAAAATCTCGCACGGCGTATATCTCACATATACAACCGACAATCTCCGTTACAGCCAGAACGCGCCTCTGACGATGTACGACGAGGTCAATACCGGCTGCAACCTTCCTGCGCAGATAGACATCCACGCCACCGAAGGCAACGAGTACCACTTCCTTTTCGTGGCAAAGGGCGGAGGCTCGGCTAACAAGACTTACCTCTACCAGGAGACAAAGGCTACAATCAACCCCGACAAGCTCGTACCCTTTCTCATCGAGAAGATGCGTTCGCTCGGCACAGCCGCATGTCCTCCCTACCATATCGCGTTCGTCATCGGCGGCACATCCGCAGAGAAGAACCTTGAGGTTGTCAAGAAGGCTTCCGTGAAGTATCTCGACTCTCTGCCCACACACGGCAACGAGTATGGTCACGCTTTCCGCGACATCGAGCTTGAGAAGACCCTCAAGAAGGCATCCGAAGAACTCGGACTCGGCGCGCAGTTCGGCGGCACATGCTACGCCCACGACATCCGCGTCATCCGTCTTCCGCGCCACGGCGCATCCTGCCCCATCGGCATGGGCGTGAGCTGCTCCGCCGACCGCAACGTCAAGGCAAAAATCAACAAGGAAGGTCTGTGGATCGAGAAACTCGACTCCAACCCCGGCGAACTCATCCCCGAGGAATACCGCAAGGCAGGCGAAGGCGAGGTTGTGAAGATCGACCTCAACCGTCCGATGCCCGAAGTTCTCGCAGAACTCTCGAAATACCCCGTCAGCACCCGTCTGTCGCTCAAGGGCACCATCATCGTAGGTCGTGATATCGCTCACGCCAAGATCAAGGAACGCCTCGACAAGGGCGAGCCCATGCCGCAGTACCTCAAGGAGCACCCCATCTACTACGCAGGTCCCGCCAAGACTCCCGCAGGCATGCCTTCCGGCTCCTTCGGTCCTACGACCGCTGGACGTATGGACAGCTACGTCGACCAGTTCCAGAGCGCCGGTGGCTCGATGATCATGATTGCCAAGGGCAACCGCTCGCAGCAGGTTACCGACGCCTGCAAGAAGCACGGTGGTTTCTATCTCGGCTCCATTGGCGGACCCGCTGCCGTTCTCGCGCAGAACTCCATCAAGAGCGTCGAGCTCCTCGAGTATCCCGAACTCGGCATGGAGGCTATCTGGAAGATTGAAGTCGAGGACTTCCCCGCATTCATCCTCGTCGATGACAAGGGCAACGACTTCTTCACCCAGATCAACGAGAAATGCAAAATCTGCGGTCTGAAGAAATAAGATCCTGAACCACACCGGGGGCAGGACTCGGTTCTGCCCCCGTTTTTATTAACTCTACCAAAGTACAGCCATGCTGCGACTCAAATCATACTTACTCATTCTATTCCTACTGATGAGCAGTCTTTTCAGAAGTAACGCTGCCGGCGACAAATCCGACATGCCGGACTTCGCCTATCCTCAGACAGTGATAACAGATGCCGAGAAATCTCTCGCGTCCGCGACCAACGGCGTCGACCGCCTGCGGGCTGTCCTCGAAATATGCGCGGCGAGAGAAATGATCGACCCCGACACGATATTCTCCCTGCCCGCGTTTGTGCGCGAACAGATGATGACAGCGGGACTTACTGACGCCGACAAGGCGATGTTCACAAGCTACGAGGCGCAGCTCTACCGCAATATCTACGGAAACAACCGATTCAAGTACGACCGCGTGGATGCGCCGCTCGAGCCATTCCCTGCAGACATAAATCTGTGGAGCGGCAAGCAGTTCCGCAAAAAAATATCAGAGCTATATACCGAAGCCGCCGCTTACGCCGCGAAGGATAATCCGGCTCTGAGTGCTTACAAACGCTGTCTTGAATACAACGACAACGCCCTGCGCTACATCTGCGATATCCGCGGTTTCGTGGCATATCGAGCATACAACTGGTACGATGACGGACAGACCAATGATGCAAGGCTCAGTACGGCGAAGGACGCCGCAGGCTTCTATGCCGTCGGAACCGCGCCATGGTTCTATTGGGAAGTCTGCATCGACGATTCGCGCAAGGCTCTCTTCAAGCTGTATGACAGCTACAAGGACAACGAGGCTGCGCGATACATACTTCTGCGCTTATGTCAGGCTCCGAAGTATACTGTGGAAAGGGAGTATGACGAGAACGGGGAAGATTTGGAACGTATTTTTAACCGCCGTCTGACCGCCGACCTCGAGCAGTCGCTCAAGCAGTTCCCCGACTGGTTCGGCAACGCCGCGCTGAGCGAGAAGCTCGCCATGCTCACGCGTCCGGTACTTACAGTCACAGGTACGTCGAAATGCGCTCCTAACAGCGAGTATGAGCTAACGGTAAAGGCTTCGTTCGTCAAGGACTATTCTCTCACGCTTTACAGCCTGCCCGGGGGAAAGATTGTTTCCACAAGCAAGCTCGGTCGCATCGGTCGCAAGATATCGACCATTAAAAACAGCATCAAGTCTGCCGACGACACAACCTTCACCGTCAGTGTCAAGGTAGGTGGTCCGGGCAAATATGCCATTCTGCCCGACATCGTCGGTGAGAAGAACGACGAGGCATCGCCGGTCTATTTCGAAGTCGTGCCTTTCCTGCCGATAGCCGTCACCGGACTCGAGGACAAGGGCGTAATCCTCGCCGACTTCACGACGGGCGCGCCCGTATCTGCTGCCGTCAACCTCAACCTCTACAACTGGCGCCGCAGCAACGAAAAGAAAATCAAATATCTCGGCACAACCAGCCGCGAGGGCGTGCTGATGTTCAAAGCCGAGGACGGCAATCTGTGGCAGAGCCAGACTCTCTCGTTCCGCTACCGCAACCGCAATTATGATTTCGGCAACGAAATATCCGTCGGAAACAATTGGCGGGGCGACGTCGAGTCGGAAAGCGCGCGTATCCTCATCTTCACCGACCGTCCCATCTATCATCCGGGCGACACCATCGAGTGGGCTGCCGTAGTCGCGAAAGACGGGCAGGTGCTTGAAGGCAAGACCCTGAACGTCAGCATCCGCAACGTCAACGGTCAGAAAGCAGGTACGGTTACAGCCGTGACAGACGCATTCGGTCGTGCCTCGGGCAAGTTCGTCACGGAGAAGGGAGTCCTCACAGGCAACTGGACCCTCATCGTGGAAGCCGACAAGAGCCGAAATTCAGCCAATGTGATGGTGAGCGATTTCCGCCTGCCTACCTTCTATGCCGAGGTGACAAACGTTGAGCGTGACGTTCCCGCCAAGGGCGCCGTCCGACTGACCGGATTCGCCAAAACATATTCGGGAATGCCCGTCGCCGACGCAGAGGTGAAATTCGTCGTGAAGGGCGCAAGCCGCTGGCGCTGGTTTATGCCAGACCGTGAAATCGTGACTCTCAACGCCCGTACGGACGCCGCGGGAACATTTACGGTTGATGTACCCGCAGACAAGCTTTCCGAACCGCTCAACAATGGCAAGCCGTACTGTGACTTTATGGTCGATATTACCGTAACGTCGCCTGACGGCTCTACAACCGACACATCGAAGAATTTCACGACAGGCAAGCCATACGTCCTTGAGGCGAGCGCTCCCGAAACAACAGTCGACAATTCCGCACCCGTGCCCGTGACCTTCAAGGCATACGACGCCAACGGCAAGGAAGCGACGATAGCTGTGAAATGGTCGCTCCGCGAAGGCGATGACAAGACAGAGAAAGTTCTCCTCAGTGGTAATGCAACGACAGGAAAAACCGATAATCTGAACCTTTCGTCTCTCAAAGCAGGTGATTACAGTCTTACTGTTGAACCGCTGGATAGTGCGCTTGCAGATTCTCAGTCTTCTCTCGGACTCACAATATATAATGTGGAAAAAGGACTTATTCCCGCCAATAAAAAGATTTTTGTTCCTGTCAGAACCGTAGAGGCGCAGAATGGAAAGGCGGAAGTGCTTGTCGGCGTCAACATCGACAAGGCGTACGTATACACTATCGTGCGTCATGGCAAGAACCTTGAGAAAATCCGTCTACACACCCTTGCCAAAGGTTACAACCGCATACCGGTAGAAACCGGCAATCCCGAAGAGGCACAGGTGATGCTTGCCTGGATTCTTGACGGAGACACATGGAGAACCGACATAAACGTCAAGGTTCCCGAGAAACGTCAGCCTGAGGTCAAGGCAGAGAGCTTCCGCGACCATCTCGTGCCTGGAGCCACCGAAACGTGGCGATTCCGACTGCTCGACGGCGAAGGCAAGCCGATGGAGAACGCCGCTATGATAGCCACGCTCTTCAACCGCGCTCTCGAGGAACTTGCAACGCAGTCGCTTCCCGTGAACTTCGGCTTCTACAAGCCGCAGTACAATTTCTGGATTGATAACGTCTATATCTTCAATCCGACAGGCTCGGTGCGCAAGGCTCTGTCCACAAAGAATGTCCGCAACACATTCCAATATCCTGAATTTCTTTTCAGCAATAACTGGATGCTGCGTGAATCCGTAATGATCAGAGGAATGAATTACAAGATGGCGGCTACGGCAAGAGCTCCGATGGCAGATTCATTCGTAGGAATGGATATAACAGAGGGAGAAGTTGCCGAGGAAGTGGAAGATCTTGCCTCCAACGTCACCGAAGCTGCCGTCGCTACCGGCGGTGATGCAGGAGCTCCGCAGCAAGAACAGTTCGAGTACCGCACGGGCGAGGCTCTGCAGGGCTTCTGGTGCCCGTCGCTTGTGGCCGACAAGGACGGCAACATCGACATCACCTTCACCGTTCCCAACGCCAACGGCTCATGGCGCCTCAACGGCTTCGCGTGGACGAAGAACACCGAGGCTGCGCGCTACATCGCCGAATGCATCGCCAACAAGCCCGTGATGGTGCAGCCTAACCTGCCGCGCTTCCTGCGCCAGGGCGACAAGGCTCGCGTCCTCGCCACCGTCTACAACAACAGCGACTCCGAGGCTGAGGTGGCTTCCGTCATCGAGATATTCGACGTCGCCACCGGCAATGTGGTGTCGACCGCTACCAGCACCGACAAACTCGCAGCCAAGGGCTCGGCAGTTGTCGGCATAGACGTGACGGCGCCGGTCGACGCCTCGTCGATCGGCTACCGCGTGCGCAGCTCGGCAGGACAGTTCGCCGACGGCGAGCAGACGATGATACCCGTCCTTCCGTCGTCGACAGTAGTGATAGAGAGCACAGAGTTCTATCTCAATCCAGACCAGAGCGAACCCTACACCTTCACCGTCAAGAACCAGAAGGACGCCTCGCTGACCCTGCAGTACTGTCAGAATCCCGTATGGACGGCAGTCAAGGCTATGCGCGGCATCGCCGGCGAGCAGGCTAACACATCGTCGTCTTTGGCGTCTAAGATTTTTTCTGCGCTTGCCGCAAAGAAAATCATAGGCGACAACAACGAGATTGCCGACGCCATCCGCAACTGGCGCGACAATCCTTCGGAGAAGGCACTCACGTCGATGCTCGAGAAGAACGAGACACTCAAGCGCCTCCTTCTCGACCAGACGCCGTGGGTACAGGCGGCAAAGAACGAGACGCAGCGCATGACGGCGCTCTGCCAGGTTCTCGACCCAGCGCTGACCGCTGCGGCTCTGAAAACATCGACCGCGGCGCTCAAGAAGCTTCAGAACGCCGACGGCGGCTTCGCGTGGGCTTCGTGGGCTGAGGAATCGTCGGTATGGTCGACAGAGACCGTCCTGATGACGCTCGGCATCGCCAACTCGCTCGGCATGCTGCCCGAGAGCGGAAACCTCAGGAGCATGCTTCAGCCCGCGTTCAACTATCTCGTGACCGAGGCTCTGAAGCCCGATATGCCCGCTACAGACATTAATCTTGCGCTTATCTCCGTCATGCTCCCGCAACTCGACACCAAGCGTGCCGGCGCGCTGATCAAGCGCACTCTCGACGCGGCTGCCGCAAACTGGAAGAAAGGTAACGTCATCAACAAGGCATGGGACATCCTTCTTCTCGCCAAGGCTCAGCCCGAGACGGCTAAGGAAATCCTCGCCTCGATACGCCAGTTCGGCGTGGTCCGTCCCGGTCAGGGTCTCTGCTTCCCGAGCATCAGCGACATCCGCGGCTACGCGACGATAATTCAGGCATACGCAGCGATGGACGCCTCTAAGAAAGAAATCGACGCCATGCGACAGTGGGTGCTCGTCCAGGGTCAGGCTAACGACGACTTCGGAGCATACAATCCCGACTATGTGGTAGCCGCTCTCATGCTCACGGGCAGCTGCTGGACTTCCGTTCCGGTATCGCAGAACGTGACGGTCAACGGCGAGCCTCTTGAAATAGGCTCTGTAGAAAGCGCCACCGGCTATTTTGCCGAGCAGATAAGCGCCGAGGGCAAGAACGTGACCATCAGTGTCAAGCCCAACGGCGTGACACCTTCCTATGGCTCTGTTATCAGCATCAGCCGCGAGCCAATGAGCAAGGTCAAGGCTCGTCCGGGGCGTGACCTCTCGATAGAGAAACGCGTGCTCGTGCAGCGCGAAGGCAAATGGGTGGAAACATCGTCGTTCACTCTCGGCGAGCGCGTACGCGTACAGCTTACCATCGTGGCAAAACGCAACCTTGAATATGTTAGCATCGACGACGAGCGTCCCGCCACATTCGAGCCCGTCGACCAGCTTCCCGGCTTCGTCTGGGACGGCGGAACAGGCTTCTACCGCGAGAACCTCGACGCCTCGACGCGCATCTTCATCTCATGGCTCGCGAAGGGCACATATCACCTTACCTACGATATGACCGCCAACGTCGCCGGCGACTTCATCTCGGGCATAGCTACACTCCAGAGCCAGCTCGCGCCCGAGCTTACGGCACATTCATCGGCAGCGGCGATAACAGTCCGCTGAGCCGCGACCATAGCGCAGAAAACCCCGGAAGCCGCTGCTCCCGGGGTTTTCTATATTTTTTACGCAGGGTTTTATTTCTCGAGATTGACGAACGCCTGCCAGATGGACGACAGGGCGAACATGATGCAGTTCTTCTTGATGTGGTCTTCCGACACTTCTTCGTCGAGGAAGAAAGAATAGGTCATCCGTAATATGCCGTCCCTGACCACTGCCACGGGGATGCAGCTGCGGCAGTTGTGGCTGTTCGCCACTTCGAGCAGGTCGCCCGGCGGCGTGTACTCGCCGGCGTATGCGTTGTAGGTCAGGCGTCCGTCAAGGACGGTGATGAAAATGGTGACGTCGTACGGGAAATCCTCGTCGGCATCCTGGACGACGACAAGGTCGCCGTCTTCGTCGATGCGCGTGGCAATCTGGAGCTCGTCGAAATAACGGCGGATAAGGCTGAGGTCTACTTTCATGATTGTTCTTCGTCGTTTTCAAGGTCCGCGAACGACGCGCATATACATTTGATGGTGTGAAGTATGCAGTCGTAGCGGAGATAGTCGGAGCTTACCTCCTCGTCGATGAGGAATGAGTACTCGAAACGGAGCTTGCCGTCGCGCAGCACAGCCGTCGGGATGTAGTGGAGCCTGTTGTGACGGTTGGCGAGCGAAAGGAGGTCGCCTGCCGGGGTGTGGTCGGGAGTACTTGCGAGGAAAGAAAGCCTGTTGCCATGCTCCACAAGGACGCAGATGACGATGAGAAAAGGTATGTCATCGTCTGGACGGATGTTGACGATAAGTACATTGTCGTTGTCCCTCCGAGTGGCGAGCCCGAGGGCGTCGAAATGGCTGCGTATGTTCTGTGTGTCGAGCATGTCAGGCAAAATGTCTTTCATATTCCTCGTCGGTGAGCTCGAAGGCGGCAAAAGCCTGGAGAGGGCGGAAGAGGGAGGGGCGGATTACATTCTCGAGGAGATAGTGCGGCGACACCTCGTGCTCGAGGTAGAACGCCTGCTCCATGACCACGTCGCCGTCAAGGTCGATATGGCATGCCGGCGAATATGCGCGGCAGTTGTGGCGGTTCGCCATGGCGTAGAGGTCGCCGTCGGGGTGGTAGTCGATGGCGCGGGAGTAGAACGAGAGCCGGCATTCCTTGATGTCGACAAAGGTCATGACGGGATGCCCGAAAGCGTCTCCCTCGCTGAAACTGATGGCGATGGCGCCGTTTTCCAGCTCGGAGTACTTAAGGTCGAGAATGTCGAGACATTCCTTTATAAACTCTCGTGTGATCATTCGGGGAGAGAGCATTTTTTTCAGCGGTGAAGCGCAGCCTTGTAGCGGCGTACCGTCTCCTGAAGTCCGAGATATAGTGCGTCGCAGACGAGTGCGTGTCCGATTGACACCTCGCTCAGGAAGGGTATGCGGCTGCTGAAGAACGCGAGGTTGTCGAGGTTGAGGTCGTGACCGGCGTTGACGCCCAGACCCGCCTTGCGTGCTGCCTGAGCTGCCTCGACGAAAGGCGCGATAGCCTCTTCGGGCTTGGTGGAGTAAAGGTCGGCGTAGGGCTTGGTGTAGAGTTCGACGCGGTCGGCGCCAGTGGCGGCTGCCGCACGGACAGCTGCCGGATCTGCGTTGATGAAAATAGATGTGCGTATGCCTGCCTCCTTGAATTTCTCGACTATCTGCGTGAGGAATTCGGAGTGAGCTTCTACGTTCCATCCGGTGCTTGAGGTGAGGGCGTCGGGAGCGTCGGGCACGAGCGTCACTTGAGTGGGCTTGACCTGAAGCACCATGTCGACGAACTCGGGCGAGGGGTAGCCCTCGATATTGAACTCGCACCGCAGGCTCGGGCGGAGACGGTAGACGTCGGAACGGCGTATGTGTCGCTCGTCGGGGCGCGGGTGGACGGTGATGCCGTCGGCTCCGAAGCTTTCGATGTCGAGCGCCACTGCCTCCACGTCGGGATTGTTCTCGCCGCGGGCGTTGCGTAATGTTGCTATTTTATTTATATTAACGCTGAGGTTTGTCATTTAATAGAGGAAAATTCGTAAATTTGTATTTGCTTTCACAAAACTCAGAGACTTCCTTCGGTTTTATAGTGCAAAATTACTAAGAAATACCAATACACGAAAGGTTTTGAGCGCAAAACAAATCATATTCCCCGAAAACGAGCAGCTTTTTCCGCCTGTAGCGGAGAGCTCGCGGCTTCTTGTGGGCTGTAGCCGTGAGGATTACAGCGCCTCGCGCATAGCGCGGGCGGTAGAGGACTGCAACGCGCATCTTCTCAATCTTAACGTGACCTCTTTCGGCGAGCGCAAGGATTACGGCGAGCTTTCCGACGGTGGTGTCGCTGACGGCAAGTTTCAGGTAGTCTGCGACCTGCGTGTCAACCACCGTTCCGCCGCCGGTGTTGGGCGTTCGCTCGAACGCTACGGCTATACGGTGCTGGGCACATCGTCGGCAGACGAGCCGGACGACACCACGGCGAGCCGCATCAACGAACTCATACGATACCTCGAGATATGAAGATAGCAATATACGGCAGCCGTCGCCAGCATCAGGCTGCGGAGAGCATAGGCAGTTTCCTCGACGTACTCAGACGCCGGGGAATAACAGCCGTGATGCATCCTAAACTCCTTGCCCATCTTCGGGAGATAGCTCCCGGCATACTTGATGGTGTCGAAGAGGCTCAGACGCCCGACGGCGCCGACCTTGTGGTCTGCCTCGGCGGCGACGGCTCTTTCCTGCGCACGGCTCTTTGGGTAGGAGAGCGCGGCATACCTGTCGTAGGCGTCAACACCGGTCATCTCGGATTTCTTGCCGCCATATCGCTCGGCGAGCTTCCTTCGCTCCCGTCAATGATAGAGGATAACCGCTTCCGAGTCGAGCGCCGCAGCCTTCTGAAACTCGAGTCGCCGTCGCTTCCCGATTTCATCGGTCAGTATGCCCTCAACGAGATATCCATATCGAAGGAGGAGTCAGCCTCCATGATAAGTGCGGCTGTGAGCCTTGACGGCACTTTCCTCGCCGACTATCGTGCCGACGGTCTGATTGTGTGCACGTCTACCGGCAGCACTGCCTACAACCTCTCGGTGGGCGGTCCGATAGTCCAGCCTACGCTCGACGTGTGCGTGCTGTCGCCTGTGGCGGCGCATTCGCTGTCAATGCGCCCGATGGTAGTGGACGGACGCGCGTCAATCACTATAGTGCCTTCCGGTCGCAGCCGCCACTACCGCCTCGCTGTCGACGGTCGGTCTGCCGCTGTCGACATGGAGACAGAGATTGTCATATCGCAGGCACCGTTCAAACTTAACGTACTGCAGCTTGCGGGACATAGTTTCGCCGACACCCTGCGCAGCAAGCTTCACTGGGGAGAACAATAAGGGATATGCTGCAGGTGCCTAAATTGATAAAGACAGTTGTAAGCTCCAGGTATACACATCCGGAACTCGGTCCGGTGAACGTCCGGGTCGTCGCCACGGCACGCAGCATGCGCGCACGCTGGGAAGGACCTGTCCTCCACGAGACCATACCGAAAGACTGTCCTGCGTCGGCTTTCGACCGTTTCATCGACAACAACATACCGGCTTTTCTGGAAATGAAGCCGGAGCAGGAGTTCCATGTAGGACAGATTATCGATGGCGATTATGCAGATTTCGAGATTCTCGCCGATCCTCTGCCGCGATACAGCGGGGGCTGCCGCATAGAACTGAGCCGCCAGGCTCCCGTGCGCGGCAAGAAAGGCAACTACAGGCTCTATATCTCTCAGGATCTTGTGGAACGTGGCGTTGAGATGCCCTATGTCCAGAATTTCATCAACAAAGCGCTCCTTCGCGCCGCCGAATATGCCGTCGAGCGCTTCGTCATTCCCCGTGCCGAGGAACTTGCGGGTCTTGTCGGTCGTTCGCCTGCCGCATGGGCAGTGAAATATAAGAAACGCAGTCTCGGCACATGCGACACCAAAGGTATCATAACTCTGAGTCCTCGACTCGCCTTTCTGCCGGGACGTCTGCGCGACTTTGTGATACTCCATGAACTGGCACATCTGTCGGAGATGAACCATTCGGCGGCTTTCCATCAGGTATGCGACAGCTACTGCGGCGGACACGAGGCTGAGCTGCGTGCCGCTCTCAAGCGTTTCCGCTTCCCGGTGCGCTGATTTTCCGTATCTTACTTACTGAAAATAAAAATGCAACTACCTGTCTCAGGCAATTGCATCCTAACCTATGATTCACTTATTAATAACTTGGGATGTTCTTTCTACAAATTTGCTATTGCGGTTGTTCTGTTGATTGTGTGTCTGATCTTTGTTCTCTCTGTTTGTTCTGACTGCAAATTTAAGCGATATTTTTAGATTTTCAATAATTTGTACATAAAATTAGCGTATATTAACAAACATTCACAAAGATGTCGCTGCAATCACCCAATCAGAACAGCTCCGAATGCGTTCCGAAACGGACAAGCTTGATGACGCCAGTTTCCTTGTCCCACCATATCAGGAGAGTGTCGCTCTCGACATGGCATTCCAAAATCCTCTGAAATTGCCTGTCAGTAAGTGAGGACGGTTCTCTTCCGGAATCGGCAGACCCTGGGCAAGTAATTTCAGTATAGCCTCAAGTCTGTCGATCGTTTGGGTCTTGTGTTTATAACGTTTAAGATCTTTCTTAAACTGGGACGTGAACTTCAGTGTGTTCATAACGAATCCACAAAGCTGCGGAAGCTCTTCAGGTCAAGAGTCTCGAGATTCTCGGAGGTCTCCGCCTCTTTCATGGCGGCGAGAGTGGTTTTGTTCGGACGCTCCGAAACAAAAGCCATAAGCACGCTTTCAACAAGATTGTTGAGGCTGCGGTTGTGACGTTTTGCCTCTTCCTGCAGTCTTGCAAGAAGGTCTTCGCTAAGGCGAAAGGATGTCTGTTTGCGGATGGAGGATGCAGTATTCATAAAATGGTATATTAGTAATGCAAAAGTAATACATTCGTATAACACTTCAAAATCGTAACGGTTAAAAGTAAGGTCGAATTTCGGTTGAGGAACAGAAAATATTGTAATTTTGCGGTATGGCGAGCTTCAATTCTTATCTCGAAAGGATAGATCTGGACTTCTGGCGCGAGATGTGTCGGGAGAATGGAACGCTGCGGCATTATGAGCCGGGCGACTGTTTTCTGGAGGAGGGGAGCGTTGCCCGCTATATGGGATATGTGGAAAGAGGAACCTTGAAATACGTCGCCACCGACAGCCGTGGAAACGGGCATGTGTTCAACTTCGAGTTTCCCGGCGGATTTGTGGCAAGTTTTCCCGACAGCATATACAACAGAAAGTCGAAGTATTCGGTCATCGCAAACAGCGACTGCGACATCTGGTGCCTTCCGATAGTCCTGCTGAGAGAAAGACTGCTTGACGACAAGGATTTCGAGCTGGTCATCGCCAAGACGAGCGAGAATGTTTTCGGTCAGGTCTACGACATGCTGCTGGACTCATACAGAGTGACGCCCAAACAGAGGTACGAGCTGCTGATAGCGCAGCACCCGCAAATTTTCGAGTCGTTTCAGCTCAAGGATGTCGCATCTTTCCTGCGGATTACTCCGACGCACCTGAGCCGCCTGCGGAAAAAAAATTGAAAAAAATGCTGTGTCTCAACATTTGTTGAGCCGAATGTCGAAATGTGTCTTTAAATTTGCTGCGCACATCACGCAAATTTAAATCTATGAAACCGATACCGTTCATCGTCACCGTTCTATTCTTCGTCTTTTCAATATTTCCTGCCGGAGCAAGAATCAAGGGACCGTTTGTGTCCGCGGAGATTTATGGGGAATCCGGGGTGACGGTAGCCGCGGACTCCGCGAGAATCAGGATACCTAAGAAACATGAAGCGGTCATCCCGGTCAGCGGCGCGTACACGAAGAATCAGAAGGAAGAAGAGCCGATAGCCGCCGGGCGGACTGACTCAGTGGTAGTGTGGGTGCCCACGTCGCCCGAGTTTCGGCATACCCTGATTTATTATGAGCCTTACGGATGGTGCTGGCAGCTCGAAAAGAACAGCTACATCGCCCTCTATGCTTATTGCGGCAAGGGTTATCGTCTGTGGGGCAATGGCGGAATGAGTCCTTGCGGCAAATACATCCTCATAGCAGTTAAAAATGGTATCGCCACGGAATTCAAGAAAACGCACAAAAGAGCCGACGACAAGTTCAGGCGGCGTGTTGCGGCACTGGTCGCCGACGACCCGGTACTCGGCAGCATGATACTCGAAAGCCGCACGCGGCGCGACAAGACGCTGAGGATGCTCGGTCTTTATAATCCCGTCTATTAATCCTTAAATTATACAATTATGAAAATAAGAACAACTCTGCTTCTCCTTCTTGCCCTATGCTGCTCGATGTATGTGCGTGCTGACGAGAACGAGAGCAATCATGTGGAAGTGCTTCTGAACGACAGCACGCGTGTCGAAGGCTACTGGCACACCGACTTCAAGACAGGCGTGAAGCGTGTATTCTCGAAGACCGGCTCGATAAACCAGTACATCACCATCAAGGACTCTGCCAAAGACGGAGAATCGCGCACGTACAAGGCGCCGGAAGTCATCGAGTACCGCTTCCTTGAGCCGTCAGAAGAATTTCCTGAAGGGACGATATTCGTGTCAGAGGAAATAAACACTCCCGGAATGTTCAAGCCCAACAGGTGCGTCCGCGGGTTCGCGCTCCTGCTCTACAGAAGCGAGGGCGGTTCTATCATGAAATGGCAAGTGTTCGAGTCGACCGGCGGCAGGAACAGCGTGTCGCGTCTCGTGCCGGCGATAGGAGTCAAGTTCAAGGGGGCGAGAGCCGCCTATATGTTCATGATGAACGGCAGACACTATCCGTTCTACATGAACAACTACCTGAAGAAAGCGGCTCCGGAGTTCAAGAAGTATCTCGAGGAATATTTCGACAAAAGTCCCGACAAGAAAGCGCATCAGCAGGAGCTGAAAGACAATCCCGCCATACTGATATCCCTCTACGAGGACTACCTCAAGACCCACGACCCGATAAACGACCCTGCGGAGTGAAGGTCAGCGGTGGAAGATGATGCTGTTTCTGCCGGAGGGGCTGACTTTGAGGGTGACGGTTGCGGACTCTATGAGGGGAATGTTGTGGTCGACGTGTCCGACGGGAACGTTGAAGGCGACGGGGAAGTCGTAGGGGCGTACGATGTCGGATATCATTGTCTCCATGTCGGGATGGTCGTTGTCGGGCTTGTACTCGGTGAATTGTCCGACGATGAGTCCCTTGAGCTTGTCGAACACTCCGCTGAGCTTGAGCTGGCAGAGGATGCGCTCGATTTTGTAGATGGGCTCGGCGACGTCCTCGATGAAGAGGATGATGTCGCCTTCTATCATGTCGTAGGGGGTGTTGATGAGATCGGCTATTACGGCGACATTGCCTCCGCGGAGCGTGCCGGTGGCTATGCCCTGGCGGTCGAACTTGTGGCTGTCGAAGATATGGGCGGGTCGCTCACCGCGCAGGATGTCGAAAAGCGCGGCATTGTCGGGGTCTTCGGGACCGCGGCGTATCGCCGAGCACATGGAAGAGTGGATGCTGGCTATGCCTTTGCTTGCCATCAGGGCGTGCATGGCCGAGATGTCGGAAAAGCCGATGACCCATTTGGGATCGTCCTCGACGGGCAGCTCTGAGAGGCGGTCGAGGATGTGGACCACCCCGTAGCCGCCTCGCGAGCAGAGAATGGCGCGCACGTCGGGGTCGGCGAAGGCGTCGCGGAGGTCGGCAAAGCGTTCGTCGGGAGTGCCGCTGAACGAGCCGTGCTCGCCGAGGGCGTGCGGCATGACCTGTACTTTCCATCCCTGTCCTTCAAGCACCTTTACGGCATCCTCGACAATCTCGGGCTTGATCTTGCCGGCGGGAGAACAAATTGCTATTTTCGCTCCCCGAAGGAGCATGGAGGGATACTTTATATTGTCTTTCTGCATAAGATTGGTATTTTCAGACTTTCCCGAGCACGTCGGAATGTTTGTAGAACTCCCAGAGGGTGACGGCTGTGGCGACGGCAACGTTGAGCGAGTGCTTCGTGCCGCTCATGGGTATCTCGATGTAAGTGTCGCAGGCGTTCACTATCGCCGGGTCGACGCCGTCGACCTCGTTGCCTACGACAAGCGCGTAGCGCTCGCCCTCGCATGGAACGAAGTCCTGCAGGGGGACGCTTCCGAAGCACTGCTCGAGACACATGATGCGGTAGCCCAGCTCCTTGAGGCGGCTGACGGCCTCCGCGGTCGTGGGACAGTAGGTCCACTCGACGCTTTCCTCGGCTCCGAGGGCGGTCTTGTGGATCTGCGGCGAGGGGGGAGTGGCTGTTATGCCGCAGAGGTATATCATGCTGCAGTCGAATCCGTCGCATGTGCGGAAAATGGAGCCGATGTTGTTGAGCGAGCGAATATTGTCGAGTACGACGGCTACGGGCATCTTCTTCTGGCTGCGGAAGCCGCTGACGTCCACGCGGTGCATGTCCTCCATGGTCTTTTTGGGGGAATCGCAGCCGGCGACGTCCGGCTCGGTCTCGATAATCCTGTCGGGATCTGCTTCTGAGCGCGGCACTTCGGTGAAGCGCATTGTGTCGGCGTCGTAGATGAGTGATTTGTCTTTGTCCATTGCGTGTCTAATCGTCGAATAAGGGGTCGTCGCCCTCGGAGCCGGGAATCAGCGGCGCCGGCACGGGCTTGGAGGGTGCGGGCGAAGGCTTTGGCGCCGGTTTGGCTTCGGGCTTTTGTGCAGGTGCCTGAGTCTGTTGCGCCGGCGTTTCTGTCACGGGCTGAACCGCAGGAGTTTCCTGTGGCGAGGTATCTGCCGGGGCTGCCGCGGCATCCTCCGCAGCCTTGTCGGCTTCCTCAAGTGTCTCTATCTCTTGCGTGGGGATGAGTCCTTCCTGAGCGTCGACATAGTTCTGTTCCTCGAGGTAGCGGAAGTATTCGTCGAACGAGCGTCCCTCGTCGAGCATCAGCTTGAGGTTGTTCTCGCTTATAACCACGGGTCGGACTCCGGCGGGAAGACGGAAATCAGCCGACGCGCCCATGACGCCGCGGTAGTGGTTGAGCTCCTCCATGTTTGCGAAACCGCGCACGACAATCATGCCGAGGCGTCCGAAGTTCATCTGCTCGAGGTCGAAGTCCTTCACGACGAAGGAGCGGAAGTTGTGGCGTGCTATCTCGAAAAGAAGCTCGTTGGACGACACGCGGTCGGTCGGGAAGGTGAAGACGAGAGTCTGGCGCGTGTCGGGACTCAGCTCGAAGTGCGCGAGCGAGTCGGAGGCGACGAACGACGAGTCGTTGGAGAGGTGCATGTCCCATATCATGCCGCGGAGGTTGCCCGACGAGCTCTGCAGCTTGCGTCCCTGCGCCATTCCCTTGAGCCACGCCGACGCCACGGGGGTGATGTCGGTGTCCGGATAGCGGTCGAGCAGGTCGCGCAGCGTGGCGTTGAA